>JAUNRP010000286.1 GCA_030544165.1 bacterium | reverse complement strand
GTCCGCGTTGGTGAGGGCGAGCTCGCGGTACAAGGCCTCCCTGCGCCTCTCCAGCACTGTCATGAGGCCCGTGGCGAGCAGGTTGATCGCAAGGAAACCTCCGTACACAAGGGGAGTGAACAGGACCGAGCGTGGTCCTCCCACCTGTGCGACTGCAATCACGATCGCCGTCCCGAGGATCCCGGTGGCCTGGCGGGCCCGGCCCTCCAGTTGCCCCGATTCGTAGTAGCCGAGGAACAGGTAGAGGCCGAACGCCGGCGAGAGCCAGATCGCTGCCCCAACGATGACGAGGTTCACCCAGAACAGCGCCAGCGCCCACCGCTCCGGGTGTTCCACACGTGCCGCCACCACGCGGAGGGCCACCAGAGCGGCCGTCAGGAACGTCAGCAGCGGGAGGTCTGCGGTGCGCACCACCGGCACCCCGGCGAACGCCATGACGCACGCTGCGGTATAGCTGAGCCCGATGAGGATGAGGCTCACCGGGAGCGGTACCTGTCCGCGCTGGCCGAGGGACGCCTGGGCGAGGTCTCCACCAGTGGTCATGTCCGCCATCCTGCCGGACTCACTCCCACCGGAAGGTGCGGACCGCGGCGAGGGCGCACACCGCCGTCCACACGATCAGCACCACAAAGGACACCCACGAGGTGGGAGCCCCAATGCTGGCGTCCGTCATGGCGGTCGCGGCCACACCGCCGGGGGTGAGGTTCGCGATCGTCGCCAGCCAGTCCGGGAAGAGGGCCCTCGGGTACCACAGGCCCGCCAGGAACCACATGAGTGCGGCCAACACGTTCCCGATGCCAGCGGCGGCCTTCGGGTTCGGCACCACCGCCGCGAGCAGCGCGCCCAGCGCCACGAAGGCGAACAGGCTGAGCAGGGCCGCGAGCCCGAAGGCCCACAGGTTGGCGGGCAGCCCAGCCCCGAACATCGCGGGAATGATCGTGATGAGCGCGACCACAACAATTCCCACCGTGCAGATGATCGTGAACAGGGCAGCGAGCAGTGTCACCGGGGAGGTCGGTGTGGTCCGCAGGCGCCGCAGCACCCCCATCTCGCGGTAGGAACCGAGGATCGCTGGGAGCACCGTCAGGCCCAGGATCGAGGTGGAGAACAACGCGATCGTGGGTGCGTAGGTCTGCACCACCGAGAGCCCACCGAAGTCCGCGAGGGGCTCACGCGCTCCCGGGATGGCGGACATCACGATGATCGCGAGGAGCGGCAGCACCGCGCCGAAGATCAGTGCCGCCGGCTCCCGGAGGAGGAGGCGGAACTCGTTCGCAAGGTGCGCGGCGAATGCTGTGGAGGACCGGGCACGGGCTCCACGGGTGTGTGTTCCCGCCTCGACGGCGGGGGCTCGGCTGGTCACGTCAGGCCTCCTTCGGGCTGGGGGTGGGCGCCGTCGAGGGGTCAGCGCGGGTGGCGGCCTCCCGGGTCAAGGCGAGGTACGCGTCGTCGAGGGAGGGCGAGGTGACGCGGAGGTGGCGTGCGGTGCCACCTGCCGCCGAGAGGGCCGCGAGGACGGTCTGGGGTGAGCCGATGTCTCCCGAGACGATGACGCGGCCCCGGTCCGTGTGGACGTCAGCGACGCCCGGGAGGGCGCGCAGGGAGGCCAGGTCGATCGTGGGGTCGGAGTCGAAGGACGTCTGCTGGTGACCTCCGGCGACCGCGATCTCGTCAGGGGCGCCGGAAGCCACGATGCGGCCATCGCCGAGGATGGCCACGCGGTCGCAGAGGTACGCGGCCTCCTCCATGAAGTGGGTAACGAGGAGCATCGTGACGCCCTCCTCGCGCAGGAGTTTCAGGTACTCCCAGATCTCACGGCGGGCGGCGGGATCGAGGCCGGTGGTGAGCTCGTCGAGGAACGCGATCTGGGGGCGACCGATCAGGGCGAGCGCGATCGAGAGGCGCTGCTGCTGACCGCCGGAGAGCGTGTCGAACCGCTGGTTCGCGTGGGCGGTGAGGCCGAAGCGATCCATCAGTTCCGCTGCCGGGCGCGGGTCCGCGTAGAAGGCGGAGTAGAGGTCCAGTGCTTCGGCCACGCGGATCTTGCCCGGCAGGCGGCACTGCTGCAGTTGCATGCCGAGGATCTCGCGGAGCTCGAGGGGGTCAGTGGCGGGGTCCATGCCGGCGATGTGGACCTCGCCGGAATCGCGCGCGCGGAGGCCGCCGATGCACTCCACCGCGGTGGTCTTCCCCGAACCGTTGGGGCCGAGGATGCCCACGATCTCGCCCTCGGCCACGGAGAGATCGATCCCCCGGAGAACCTCCCGGGAACCGTAGGACTTGGTGAGGCCGGTGACTTCGATGAGTGCCATGTGTCCAGACTCGCGGGCGGGCGGCGCGCGAACCTCCCCCAACCACTCGGATCTGGGATCATCCGATCGGAGGATGCTCCCCGAGTCACCGGGCCCCGGCCCTCGGACCCCATGCCGGGTAAACATGGAGCGGCCCGCCCCCCCCGGGGCCCCCGGCCGCCCCCGCCCGGAGATGCTCGGAATTCCTCACAGATGCCCGCGTGATGTCACGGCGCATCTGTGAGGAGTTC
>JAUNRP010000285.1 GCA_030544165.1 bacterium | reverse complement strand
GAAATCGGGAGGGCCGGCTAGCGGGGCTCGGAGTACCTCTCCCGGATCTCGTCCGTGATCGCCCCCGCCTGGATCAGCTCCTTGAACATCCGAGCCGAGGGCTTCGGCGTGCGCGCGAGGGTCTTCCGGTCCAGGTGCACCAGGCCGAACCGCGGCACCATCCCCTCCGACCACTCCCAGTTGTCCACGAAGCACCAGTGGTAGTACCGCTCGAACGGCAGCCCACTGCTAGCCATCGCCTCCAGGTGGGCCAGCAGGAACCGGCAGCGGAAGCGCTCGAGCGAGTCCGCGTCCCCGTTGTCCGCACACCCGTTCTCGGTGATCCAGATCGGCAGCCCGTACCGCTCGTGCAGCACGCGCGAGACCTCCACGATCCCCTCCGGGTAGATCTCCCACCCCAGGTCCGTGGTCTCCACCCCCGGGAACACCCCGTCCTTGAGCCCCGTCACGGCCGTGCGCGAGTAGTAGTTCACCGCGATCACGTCCGCGTACCGCCCAGGCTCTATCTCCCGCGAAGGCTTCCCCACGAACGCATCGAAGATGCCCGAGAAGAACGCCTTCTCCACGGAGCGGTGGAACAGCTCGTCATCAATCCGGGTGAACGCACGGTGCAGCGGATTCCCCGGATTCATCGGCTCGAAGTGCCGCACATGGTGCGCGAACGTGACCGCCACCGAGCGCCCAGGCCCATCCAACAGCGAGTGAATCATCCGGTACGCCTCACAGTGCGCCACCGCGAGGTGCCGGATCACCCGCCGCAGCTTCGGCCAACTGGTCTCCCCCGGCGGCCCCTCACCGAACATGAACCCCTGCGTGGCGTACACGTTCGGCTCATTGATGGTGACCCAGTCGTCCACCAGATCACCCAACCCCGAGACAACCCGCTCCACGAACCCGAGGAACTTCCCCACCGACTCCTCCACCGTGAACCCACCCTGGTCCTCCAACCAGCCGGGGTTCCCGAAGTGGTGCAGCGTCACCATCGGCCGGATCCCGCGCGCCCGCAGGTCCTCGATCTCCTCGCGGTAGCGCTCCAGCGCCGCGCGATCGATCCGACCCTCCTCCGGCTCGATCCGCGCCCACTCCACCGAGATCCGCGCGATCTGCAGCCCCAGATCTGCCATCAGCTCGTTGTCCTCGCGCCACCTGTTCCAGTGGTCGGTGGTGGGGTGCGGCGTGGTCCCATCGGCGATGTGCCCCGCCTCCGCCCAGTCATGCCAGTTGGTGCGAGGAAGGTTGCCCTCGATCTGGAGGGCGGCGGACGCGGTCCCGAGCAGGATCTGACCCAGCGAAATCGACATACTCCGAGACTATCCGCCGCTCAGGCGCGCGTGTGGGCCCCCTCGCCTAGGCTCGTGACATGCCCCAACTTGTGGTCTCCATCTACTCCTCCGACGACGCCCACCTCCTCGAGCCCATCCCGGACGGCGTGGAGGTGGTCGAGTGGGACCTCTCCTCCCCTCCCCCGCGCGATCACATCGACATGGTGGTCTTCCCGCCCTTCGCCCGCCCGCCCCTCATGGAGGCCGCCGGAAACGTCTCCTCCCGCCTCCTCCAACTGCAGTCCATCGGGTACGACTCACTCGAACCCCACGTCCCCTCCGGCTCGGTGGTCGCCAACGGTGCGTCCGTCCACGAATCGGCGACGGCGGAGCTCGCCCTGGCGCTTCTCCTCGCCGTCACCCGTGAGGTCCCCCGTATGGTCCGCAACCAGGACCTCTCCCGGTGGCAGCAGTTCCACACCCACGGGCTCGCCGACTCCCGCGTCCTGATGGTGGGCTACGGCGGGGTCGGGAAGGCGATCGCCGACCGGCTCACGCCGTTCGAGGTGGCCCTGACCCGGGTGGCCACGAGCAGGCGGGAGGACGAGCTGGGGGTGGTGCACGCCGTCGAGGAGTTGGGGGAACTCCTGCCCGAGGCGGACGCGGTGATCGTGATCGTGCCCCTCACCCCCAAGACGGAGGGGCTCGTGGATGACGAGTTCCTGGCCGCCATGCCGGACGGCGCCGTGCTGGTGAACGTGGCGCGGGGCAAGGTGGCGGACACATCGGCGCTGCTACGGCATGCGGACCGCCTGCGGATTGCGCTCGATGTGACCGATCCGGAGCCCCTCCCCGCCGATCATCCGCTCTGGCAGAAGGCCACCCTGATCGCGCCCCACGTGGGTGGGGCGACCGACGCGCAGACCCCCCGCCTGAAGGAACTCCTCCAGCGCCAGATGGCCCACCTGCTCGCGGACGAGGAGCCGGAGAACATCGTCCTGCGCGGCTGAGGCTGAGGCGGCAGCGGCGAGGCGGCCGACGCGGGGCGCGGGTGCATGCCCACCCCCGCCCCGCGACCGCGACCGCGAACTAGCGGCCCACGTATCCCGCGTCGATGTGGAGCGTGGTGCCCGTGACGTAGCTCGAGTAGTCCGAGATCAGCCAGAGCGAGCCCTGCGCCACCTCGATCGGCTGCGCGAACCGGTTCAGCAGCGACAGTTGCGGGGCGTAGGCCTCCTCGTCCAGTCCGAACTCCTCGAGCGCGCCACGGAGCATCGGGGTGTCGATGGCGCCCGGGGCCACCGAGTTCA
>JAUNRP010000284.1 GCA_030544165.1 bacterium | reverse complement strand
TGCGTCAGATTCCCAGCTGGTGGAGCGGGGCAGCAAGCACCGCGGCCCAATTTCTCGCGCAGGCCACCACCAACGCGCCCGCCACCACCGCGCCCACCGTCAGCACCGAACCCACCATGGCCACCACCACCGCGCCGGCCACCACCACCTAGTCCGCCGCCAGTACCGAGCCCCGCACCGCCGCACCTGCCGAATTTGTGAGAGGTGCCCTCGGAGACGGCCCACCTGTCACAAAATCGGCGAGATTTCTGGTGCCAGTGGGACCTGAGGCTACCCCTGTGACAGATGGTGTGCCGAATTTGTGAGAGGTGGGCGCCCAAACGGCCCACCTGTCACAAAATCGGCAAGAAAGGGCGAACTGGCTCTCGAACCAGAGCCAAACCCACTCCGGAGCAACCCGTGCCGGCGCGCAAGATTGCAGCGATCTCAATCTCCTGCATGGTCCGGGGCGGGCAGCACCGGGGTCTGGGTGTACAGCGCGAGGCGGGGCTCACCGCCCTCGAGGACGTACGTGCTGGACATGAGCGCCTCGAACGGCTCCTCCCCGGCGCGGGTGGCCACCGCACGGAAGACGAGGGCAGTGGCGCCCTCCCCCACACTCACCACCCGCTCCTCGGAGAACTCGTAGGACTCCCATGGCTGGGCCTCCGAGAGGGAGGCCATCACCGTCTCACGGTCCATGACCAACCCGTTGCTGAGAATCATCAGGCCGTCCGGAGTCATCAAGCGGCCATAGTGCTCCGCGCCGGTGGAATTGCACAGCGAGTCCCATCCCTGGCGTTCCACGGCGATCAAGGTCTCGAGGGACAGGTGCTCCATGGAACCACGCTACCGCCGGATACGCTGGCCAGATGCTGAAAGGTGGAACTGGGGGCCATGACTTCCACGGGCGGCCAGAGCCCTTCTCCACCTACACCACTCCCGAGTTCTGGAATGATCCGCACATCTCCGCCCAGATGCTGCGCCACCACCTCGATCCCGATTCCCCCGCAGCATCCCGCACCCACGCGTTCATCGATCGATCCGCCCGCTGGATCGCCCAGGAACTCGACCTCGGCCCCGGCTCCCGCGTCCTCGACCTCGGCTGCGGCCCCGGCCTCTACGCCCTCCGCCTCGCGCGGCGCGGAATCCACGTGACGGGAGTGGACGTCTCCCAGCGATCCCTCGAGCACGCCCGCACCGCCGCCACCAGCGAAGACCTCCCGATCCACCTGATCCGCGGCAGCTACCTGGACACCGACCTCGGCACCGGCCACCACGCCGCCCTCCTCATCTTCGAGGAATACTCCGCGCTCAGCCCCTCCCAGCGCGCCCTCCTGCTCGGCCGCGTCCGCGAGGCGCTCCGTCCCGGCGGCACCTTCCTCTCCGATGTCACCGCGGCCCCCCGTTTCGACGACGACGCCACCCCCTTCCGGCGCGAGTCACCCAACCTGGGGGACGGGTTCTGGGCCGAGCCGCCGTATCACGGCATCCACGAGCGCTTCACCTACCGGGAACCCCGTCTGATCCTGGACCGATACCGCATCGAGCGGGACGGGAGGACGCGCGAGTACTGGAACTGGATGCACTGCCTGACCCCGGACCAGGTGGAACACGAGCTCGCCAGGGCGGGCTTCGCCGTCGGGGGGCTGTACGGAGACGTGGCGGGAGCACCGTACGATCCCACGTCCCACACCTTCGCCATCACCGCGCACGCAGGAGCTGATACCAGAGTGATACCATGACGGGATGGCAATGACTCTGCGGCTCACCCCCGAGGATGAGAATGCTCTGGCCCAATTGGCCGAGGGCGAAGGCGTCTCGCGCCAGGAGGCCACCGTCCGTGCGATTCATGAGGCGCTGGCGCGCCGGGTGCGTGCGGAGCGTGTGGAGGAACTGTCCGCAACGGCACGTCACCGGTACGCCGATCTATTGGATCGCCTCGGCCAGTGACGGAGTTCCTCTCACTCGAAGATGCGCTCACACTCGTACGGGACCTTCGCGTTGGACCGATGCGAGACATCGGCATGCTGGACTCCGCAATCCACCGGCCACGCTCGATCGTGTTCGGGTTCGACGCGTATCCGGCCCTTGAGGAGAAGGCAGCCGTTCTCCTCGAGTCGCTTGTGCAGAATCACGCCCTTGTCGATGGAAACAAGCGCCTGGGATGGCTCGCCTGTGTGGTCTTCCTCGGCCTCAATGGCATTGATCTGGACGCGCCAGACGATGACGCGTACGAGCACGTGATGAGCATCGCCAGTGGAGAGAGCGGATGGGAGTCCGCGGCCGCGAGGATTCGGATCTGGACGGGGAACACCGCGGGACAAGCCAGCACTGACTGAGTAGGGCACCCGCCCCAGGCGCATCCACGGCACTGCCGCCCCTCACCCCACCGGGCGCAACTCCAACAGCCGACCCCCCGAGCCGTCCTCGAGCACCCAGATGGCACCGTCCGGGGCCTCATCCACGGCGCGGATCCGCTCCCCCATGTCCCACTCGCCGGCCAGCTCGCCGCTCTCCCCATCCAGCGCCACTCGCACCAGCAGCTGCCCGGAGAGTCCGCCCAGCAACGCGGAGTCCTGCCACCCGGAAAACAGCTCGCCCCGGTAGATCAGGAGGTTCCCCGGCGAGATCGAGGGCACC
>JAUNRP010000283.1 GCA_030544165.1 bacterium | reverse complement strand
CCGGCACGCTCACCTTCCGGGCCCTGGTGGATGACGCCTCCGGCCTGAACGTGGTGGTGGCCCGCTTCCTCGCGCTCCTCGAACTGTTCCGCAGCGGCGCGGTGGCGTTCGAGCAGGCGGCGGCGCTCGGCGAGCTCTCGGTACGCTGGAGCGGCGGCGATCGCGAGTTCGAGATCGGCCGGGAGTTTGACGAGGAGCAGCCCGGACCGGGTGAGGCGGAGGCGGAAGGCGGGCCCGCCGTCGTCGGGAATGAAGAGCAGGAAGAGGAGTGATGGGCGAGACCTACGAACCGGTGCCGGACGACGCGCTGCCCGAGCGGCAGCTCGCCGCGCTGGAGGCCGTGCTCATGGTGGTGGATGAGCCGGTGGCCGCCGCCACGCTCGCCGAATCGCTCGGGCTACCCACCGGCCAGGTGGAGGACCTGCTCCACGAGCTCGCGGCGGACTACCGGGGGGAGGCCGGAGGACGGGCGCGAGGCTTCGAGCTGCGGGAACTGGCGGGCGGGTGGCGGATCTACTCGAGCCCGGACATGGCGGACGTGGTGGGCCGCTTCATCGTGGCCGGCCAGACGGCCCGCCTCACCCAGCAGGCGCTCGAGACCCTCGCCGTGGTGGCCTACCGCCAGCCCGTGACCCGCGGCGGGATCTCCGCCATCCGCGGCGTGAACGTGGAGTCCGTGATGCGGACCCTGCACGCGCGCGGGCTGATCGAGGAGGTGGGGCTGGACGAGGCATCCGGCGCCGTCCTCTACGGAACCACCACCGAATTCCTGGAGCGGCTCGGCCTCGAATCCCTGGACGGGCTGCCGCCGCTCGCCCCCTACCTGCCCGATCTGGAACAGCTCGGCGACTACGAAGGAGACCACCGATGACAACGCCCCATCCCGAGGGGGAGCGGCTCCAGAAGGTGCTCGCCCACGCCGGCCTCGGCTCGCGCCGCGCCTGTGAGCAGATGATCGTGCGCGGCCGCGTGGAGGTGAACGGTTCGCTCGTGACCGAGCTCGGC
The DNA here is from genome assembly GCA_030544165.1 of bacterium. Classification (GTDB taxonomy): domain Bacteria; phylum Actinomycetota; class Actinomycetes; order Actinomycetales; family Actinomycetaceae; genus JAAZBW01. Next base: position 1,618 of record JAUNRP010000283.1, on the reverse strand, counting down.
ACGCGCGTGCAGCCCACGGACGAGATCCGCGTGGACGGCTCGCGCGTGGTGGTGGATGACCAGCACCTCACGATCGCCCTCAACAAGCCGATCGGCGTGGAGTCCACAATGGCGGAGCCGGGGGAGCGGCCCACCCTGCTCGAGTTCACCTCGCGCTACTCCACGCGCCTCTTCCACGTGGGCCGCCTCGATACCAACACCGAGGGCCTGATCCTGCTCACCAATGATGGCGAGCTCGCCCACCGCCTCGCCCACCCCAGCTACGAGGTGCCCAAGACCTACTTCGCGCGGGTGCACGGTCGGGTGCAGCGCGGGCTCATGCGGGCGTTCAAGGAGGGTGTGGAGCTCGAGGACGGCGTGGCGGTGGCGGACTCGGTCACCATCAAGGACGTGGGCCCGAACGCCTCGATCGTGGAGCTCACCATCCACGATGGCCGCAACCGGATCGTGCGCCGCATGTTCGAGGCCGTGGGCCACCCCGTGGAGCAGCTCATCCGCACGCAGGTGGGCCCGATCCGGCTCGCTGACCTGCGGCCGGGCCGCTCCCGCGTGATCTCCGGCGCGGAACTGCGCACCCTCATGGACGCGGTGAACCTGTAATGGTGGCGATCGCGGCGCTCCCCGGACCGGTGCTCGTGGTGGGCACCGGGCTGCTGGGCACCTCCCTCGGACTCGCGCTGCGCGAGAGTGGCGTGGAGGTCCTCCTGCGGGACACCTCCCCGGCCGCCGCGCACCTCGCCCGGGACATGGGTGCGGGCCGTCTTGCTGGGGCGACGGCGGGTGAGCCAGCCCCGCTCGCCCCTCCCGTCCTCGTGGTGGTGGCCACTCCTCCGGACGTGGTGGTTCCCACGGTGCTGGAGGCCCTGGAGGAGTTCCCGGAGGCCGTGGTCACGGATGTCTCCTCCGTGAAGGGGCGGATCGAGGCGGCGGTGCTGGCGGGTGCGGGGGATGCGGGTTCCCGGTACGTGGGTTCGCACCCGATGGCGGGGCGGGAGAAGTCCGGGGCGGCGGCGGCAGATGCCGATCTGTTCCGGGGGCGCACGTGGGTGGTGTGCGCGCGCGATGGCGTGGTGCGCGGGGGAGTGACGATGGTGCGGGCGCTGGCGGGGGCCGTGGGCGCGGTGCCGCTGGAGATGTCCGCTGCGGAGCACGATGCGGCCGTGGCGGTGGTCTCCCACCTGCCGCAGGTGATGGCTTCCCTCACGGCCGCGCGGTTGGATGCCGTTCCGGGGGATGCGCTTTCGCTGGCGGGGCAGGGGCTGCGGGACACCACCAGGATCGCCGCATCGGACCCGATGATGTGGTCCCAGATCCTCTCCGCGAACGCCGAGGCGTTGCTGCCGCATGTGGCGGTGGTGCGCGAGCAGGTGGAGGCCCTCGAGGAGGCGTTGGCGCGGGCCGCCGGGGAGGGCGTGGGCGCGGAAGGGGTGATGGGCACGTTCGCCTCCGTGATCGAACGGGGGCGTGACGGGGTCTCGCGCATTCCCGGCAAGCACGGCGGGGCAGCCCGGCGCTACGCCGAGGTCACGGTGCTGGTGCCGGACAAGCCGGGCCAGCTCGGGAGGCTGTTCGGCGAGGTGGGGGAGGCCGGGGTCAACATCGAGGACTTCCGGATGGA
>JAUNRP010000282.1 GCA_030544165.1 bacterium | reverse complement strand
GGGCGCCCGTATTGGTGTTCGCCCCGGTTGTGGGACCGCGTGATCAGGAGCACAGTTGGTGGATGGCTACTACCAAGAAGACCCCGTCCAAGTCCTCGAGCTCACCCTCCAAGGATCGTTCCGGCACACCCGCGGCCGGCTCATTCACAGTGCCGGGCGTTCCGGTCAAGGAGGGACACAGCCTCGCGAAGAAGCTGCAGCTCCGCCTCCACGCCCTCAATGATCTTCAGCTCACCCTCAAGCACGCTCACTGGAACGTGGTGGGCCCCAAGTTCATCGGCGTCCACCAGATGCTCGATCCTCAGGTGAAGGGCGTGCGCGAGATGGTGGACGTGCTCGCTGAGCGGATGGCCACCATGGGCATCGCCCCGAACGGATTGCCCGGCCACCTGGTGGAGACTCGTACGTGGGAGGACTACCCGATCGGCCTCGCGCAGGCGGCGGAGCACTTGGGCGCGCTGGACCTCGTCTACTCGGGCGTGATCGAGGACCACCGCACGGTGATCGAAGAGGCTGGGGATATTGATCCCATCACGGAGGACATGTTGATCTCCCAGGTGGCGGAGATGGAGCTCTACCAGTGGTTCATCCGCGCGCACATCATGGATGACGAGGGGACGCTCGCCACCCAGGACGCCACCACCGGAAAGGCTGCCGCCAAGAAGGCCCTCGAGGCGGACGTCTCAACGGACTGAACCAGCTCCTGTGTCGGGGTCCCGGGGACCACCCCCGGCACCCCGCCATTGATTCCGAAAATCTGACCCACCCACACCACAATCCGCCGCACCCTCACGGAATTGGGGGGAATTGGGGGGGAACTGGGCGGAGGGGTATTCGCCCTCAGCCCAATCCCCGGCACCACTCAGCTTCGCGCAATAGATTTGGAGTCAAACCCACAACGAAAGGATGACTCCATGAGTGATGTCGCACGTCCACCCGGCGCACCGCCCGTCCCGCACGAGGAGGGCGAGAAGGATCTGGGTATCTCCCGCGAGGCGGGTGGCCGCCCGGTTGACTCCGACGCGCACTCCCTCACGGTGGGCCCTGACGGCCCCGTCGTCCTCCACGACGTCCACCTGGTGGAGACCCTCGCGCAGTTCAACCGGATGAACGTCCCGGAGCGCCGCCCGCACGCCAAGGGCGCGGGTGCGTTCGGCACGTTCACCGTGACGCAGGATGTCTCGAAGTGGACCAAGGCCGCCGTGTTCCAGCCGGGAACCGAGACCAAGACGCTGCTGCGCTTCTCCACGGTGGCGGGCGAGCTGGGCTCCCCCGATACCTGGCGCGATGTTCGCGGCTTCTCGCTGCGCTACTACACCACCGAGGGCAACTACGACCTGGTGGGCAACAACACCCCGATCTTCTTCGTCCGCGACCCCATGAAGTTCCCCCACTTCATCGGCTCCCAGAAGCGCCTGCCGTCCTCCGGCCTGCGTGACATGGACATGCAGTGGGACTTCTGGACGCTCTCCCCGGAGACCGCGCACCAGGTGACCTACCTGATGGGTGACCGTGGCCTGCCGCGCACGTGGCGACACATGAACGGCTACGGCTCGCACACCTACCAGTGGGTGAACGAGGCCGGGGAGCGGTTCTGGGTGAAGTACCACTTCCACACCCAGCAGGGCATGGAGTTCTTCACCAACGAGGAGGCCACCAAGATGGCCGGTGAGGACGCCGAGTTCCACCGCCGTGACCTCTACGAGTCCATCGAGAACGGCGACTACCCGCGCTGGACCATGTCCGTGCAGGTCATGCCGTACGAGGAGGCGAAGACCTACCGGTTCAACCCGTTCGACCTCACCAAGGTCTGGCCGCACGGCGACTACCCCCTCCACGAGGTGGGCGTCCTCGAGCTCAACCGGAACCCGGTGAACTTCCACGCCGAGATCGAGCAGGCCGGCTTCGCCCCGTCCAACCTGGTGCCCGGCATCGGGTTCTCCCCGGACAAGATGCTGCTCGGGCGCGTGTTCGCCTACGCGGACGCGCACCGCTACCGCATCGGCACCAACCACTGGCAGCTTCCCGTGAACCAGCCGCAGGGAGTCACGGAGCCGCTGAACCAGTACATGCGGGACGGCAACATGGCCTACCTCCACACCGGTGACGCCGCCATCTACGCGCCCAACTCCAAGGGCCGCCCCTACACCGGCGACGTCCACACCGGCATGACCCCCACCGAGGGCTGGGAGACCGACGGCGAACTCATGCGCCAGGCGTACACGCTCCGCCAGGATGACGATGACTTCGGTCAGGCGGGAACCCTGGTCCGTGAGGTTTTCGACGACGGCGATCGCGAGCGTTTCGTCGAGACCATCGCTACCAGCACGAAGGGAATCACGGACGAGGTCTACGACCGCGTGATCTGGTACTGGACCCAGGTGGACGCCGAGATCGGTGCGCGCATCAAGCAGATGGGTGACGAGCTGCGCTCCGGCGCGCGGGACCTCGCCTCCGACCTGCCCCCCATGCCGCCCGCGAAGGAGTAGCTCCGCAGCGCGAGCGGACCAACAAGAGGGCCGGGTATCTCACGGGATACCCGGCCCTCTCGCGTCCTCGATTCGGTCATATGGTTCCGGGTGACCGCCGGGACCTAATGACTCTCGGCCAGCCGCCTGATGTTCCG
>JAUNRP010000281.1 GCA_030544165.1 bacterium | reverse complement strand
CGCGCCGCAGGACGAGGCCGCCGCCGAGGCCGCGAGCGTGGAGGACTCGGTGCCCCAGGGCATGGCGGGCGATTCGCACGAACCTCCCCGCGTTGGGGGTGGCGGCGTCCTGGCGACGGCCAAGAACGTGGCCGGGGGAGTGGTGGGTGCCATCTCAGGCCTCGTGAACAAGGTGCGCGGCAAGGACTCGGCGGGAGAGACGAAGGTGGAGGGCTCGTCCTTCACCATGACCACCCCCGAGGAGGCGGCACGCCAGATCATCGAGGGGATCGAGAAGGGCTCCTACCGCGTGGTGATCGGCAGGGACGCGAACGGGCTGGACAAGTTCTCCCGCCTGAACCCGAAGGGCGCCACCGAGATGATCGCCAAGAAGATGGCGGAACTGCGGAGCTGACCGGTCACCGGCGGGAGTGTGCGGGCAGGCACTGTGCGTCCCTCGCCGCAGGCCCCACCCGTTGGGTGCCCGCACGCGCCGAGGCTTGTCCCATGCCCTTTCCATAATCTAGTGTTTGCGCATGGACGCAAATATCCGGGGCGGGCGGGTGCTGGACGGCCACGGGCTGATTCCTGACGACGAGGTCGCGCTCGCCGTCGAGGTGTTCCGGATGCTCGCCAACGAGACGCGCGTGCAACTGCTGTGGGCGGTGCGGGAGCGGGAACGGTCGGTCACGGAACTGGCGGCGCACTTGGAGAAGCCCGTGCCCGCCGTCTCGCAGCACCTGGCGAAGCTCCGCATGGCCCGGCTCGTGAGCTCCCGGCGCCAGGGTCAGCAGATCTACTACCTGATCGAGAACGAGCACGTGGCCCGGCTCGTGACGGACGCCGTCCACAACGCGGAGCATGCCGGTCCCAATCCGCCTGCCCACCACGATGAGGGCATGGTGAGCCTCCGCTCGGTGGGGGGTCACACGTGAGCCGCCCCGCCCACGATGGCACGCATGCCCACCACCACGGTCATGACCACGATCACCACCACGCCCACGACCACTCCCACGATCACCACCACCCCCAGGGCTTCTGGGCATCCCTCCGCCACTCCCTGACCCCCCACTCCCACGATTCCGCCGAACTCGCCCTCAGCGCCGAGGAGTCCACCGCCCAGGGCATCCGCACGGCCTGGATCTCCCTGATCGGCATGGCGCTCACGGCGGCCGCGCAGATGGTGATCGTCTGGCTCTCCGGCTCGCTCGCCCTCCTCGCGGACACCATCCACAACCTCGGCCACCTCGCCACCACGATCCCGCTCATCCTGGCGTTCCGCCTGGGCCGCCGCGCCCCCACCTCGCGCTACCCCTACGGCTACCGCCGCGCGGAGGACCTCGTGGGGCTCTTCATCACGAGCATCATCGCCGTCACGATCGTCCTCATCGTGTGGGAGTCCCTCCGCGGCCTCGCCGAACCACGGGAGCCCACGCACCTCGGCTGGGTGTTCGGCGCCGGGATCGTGGGGTTCCTCGGCAACGAGATCGTGGCCGAGTACCGCATCCGCACCGGCCGGCGCATCGGATCCGCCGCCCTCATCGCCGAGGGCCAGCACGCCCGCGCCGACGGCCTCACCTCCATCGCCGTCGTCCTCGGCGTGGTGGGCGTGTGGATGGGCTTCACCCGGGCGGACGCGATCGCAGGCCTTCTCATCGCCGCGGTCATCGCCGGCACCCTCGTCAACTCGCTGCGCATCATCGTCCGCCGCCTCATGGACGGCGTGGACCCCGCCCTGACCGCACAGCTCACCGCCGCCGTCGCCGCCGTCCCGGGGGTGCTCGCCGTGGAGGGGGTGCGGACGCGCTGGATGGGCCACCGCCTCGGCGCGGACGCACGCGTCGTCGTCGGGAACACTCTCAGCGTCTCTCAGGCCGACGACGTCGCCACCGCCGTCCGCACCGCCCTCACCTCGGCTGTGGGCAACCTCGACGACGTGGTGGTCCAGGTGGTCCCGGAGCGCGCCCCGGCCTGAGGGCGGGGTCCGTCACACGTCGCGCGCGATGAGGTCTTCGAGCGGGGTGGGGGAGAGGAGGTAGGGGGCCACCTCGAGCACCGTGTAGGCGCCCACCGCCCCCTGCTGGGCCATGCGGGCCGCCGCGCGCGCGTAGGCCACCTGGACCGCGGCGGTGAAGTCCGGGTTGCGCTCGAGGTCCAGGGAGAATCCGATCCCGTGCCGCCTCCCGCCAGTAGGCCCCTCCACCACGCCAGAGGTGATCACCCGGCCCCCGTGCGGCATCCCGGAGTGGTCGCGGGTGAACTCCGCCTCGTCAATGAAGTGGACCTGGACCTGATACCCCACGAAGTAGTCCGGCATCTCCCGGATCTCGCGTTCGATGCGTTCGTGCTCGGCGGGATCGGCCACCACCCAGCACTGGCGCACATGGGCCTCCTTGGCGGAGAGCTCCCCGGCCTCGCCCCGCTGCGCGGCGGCAACGGCGTCCTCGGCAGGGAGCGTGTACTGCACCGCCCGGCGCACGCCGTCGATCCGCCTCAACGCGTCCGAGTGCCCCTGGGAGAGACCCGGACCCCAGAAGGTGTGCTGCTGGGCGCCGGGGAGGATCGCCCCTCCGAGCACCCGGTTCAGCGAGAACAGGCCGGGATCCCAGCCGGTGGAGATGATCGCCACCGTGCCGCCCTCCCGAGCCGCAGCGT
>JAUNRP010000280.1 GCA_030544165.1 bacterium | reverse complement strand
CGAAAAGGGGGGGCGCAGGGCGCCCCGGATCAGATGTAAAGCGCCGGATCTACCAGGTGTTCCACATCCGCAGACTTCACCGCACGCTTCACCTTCGCCGGCACCCCGAGGGCCACCGCACCCTCCGGCACGTCCTTGACCACCACGGCGTTCGCGCCCACCTTGGTGTCCGAGCCCACCTCGATCGGGCCGAGCACCTTGGCGCCCGCGCCGATCACCACGCGGCTCCCCACGGTGGGGTGGCGCTTGCCCTTGGTCATCGAAGTCCCACCAAGAGTGGTGCCGTGGAAGATCGTGACGTCCTCGCCCACCTCGGCGGTCTCGCCGATCACCACGCCCATGCCGTGGTCGATGAACAGGCGCCGCCCGAGCACCGCGCCGGGGTGGATCTCCACCCCGGTCACGGCGCGGGCGGCCTGGGACAGCATCCGTGCCGGCAGCTTGGCGCCCCGCGACCACAGCACATGGGCGAGCCGGTACGCCCACACCGCGTGCACGCCCGGATAGAGGAGCGCCACCTCGAGCTTGTTGCGGGCCGCAGGGTCTTCCCGCAGTGCCGTGCGGAGGTCCTCCGCCATGAGGCGGTGGACCGGGATGCCGGAGTTGTGCACCTAGTCGACCAGGCCCTCGAACAGCAGGGTGGAGAGGTAGCGCTCGCCGAGGTCCGGGATCACGGCCACGATCAGCTTGCCCTCGTTCTCCGGGCGCTGGGCCACCTGGATCGCCGCGTTGAGCGCTGCGCCGGAGGAGATGCCCACCATGAGGCCCTCCTTGGTGGCCGCGTCCCGTGCGGTGGCGATCGCGGCGTCCGAGGCCACCGGGATCACCTCGTCATAGATCTCGGTGTCCAGCACCTCGGGCACGAAGTTCGCGCCGATCCCCTGGATCTTGTGGGGGCCGGCCGTGCCCTCGGAGAGGAGCGGGGACTCGCCCGGCTCCACCGCCACGAGCCGGATCTCCGGGTTCTGCTCCTTCAGGTAGCGGCCCGCGCCCGTGATGGTGCCGCCCGTACCGATTCCGGAAACGAGGATGTCCACCTTCCCCTCGGTGGCCTCCCAGATCTCCGGCCCGGTGGTGGCGTAGTGGATCTCCGGGTTCGCCTGGTTCGCGAACTGGCTCGCCAGGATCGCGCCCTCAGTGTTCTCCACGATCTCCTTGGCCTTCTCCACGGCCCCGCGCATTCCTTCCGGGCCCGGCGTGAGCACCAGCTCCGCGCCAAAGCCGCGCAGCAGGGCCCGGCGCTCCTTGGACATGGTCTCCGGCATGGTGAGGATCATCTTGTAGCCGCGCGCGGCCGCCACCATCGCCAGCGCGATGCCGGTGTTACCGGAGGTGGCCTCCACGATCGTGCCGCCCGCGGGCAGTTCGCCCGACTTCTCGGCGGCGTCGATGATGGCCACCCCGATCCGGTCCTTGACCGAGTTGGCGGGGTTGTAGAACTCGAGCTTCGCCGCGATCTGGGCGGGGGCGCCCTCCGCGAGGCGGTTGATGCGGACGAGGGGGGTGTTGCCGACTGCCTTCGTGATGTCTGCGTGGATCATTGCTACTCCTCTTGGGGTCCGCTCTGGGCGGCGATTCGATGGACTGATCGACCTGCGGGAGCGCCCGGCACGCGCGAGTGCGCGTCACTAGAGCTAGGCGCTCGTGAGACAGCAGCACGCACAGGAGATCGTCACGCGGGCCTCGCCCATTGCGCCACTCCTCTCGACCGTGCGTTGTTGAAGGTGAAACTACCTCAGCCCTCGCCGCACTCGCAACAACGTCTCACGACGGCGGGGGCGTGCGTCCCGCCAACTCGCTCACCGCGGTCCGTGGTTCCGCCGGGCGGCGAGCGTGTTGAGCGTCCGGGCAGCCTCCTCCGCCCCGTCCACGGTCACCACGAACGCGCCACCCGTACTCCGCTCCACGACGACGCCGGGTCCCGTTCGCGTCACGATCCCCGTCTCCCTCCCGTTGGTCCGGTAGCCCCAGCCGCCGAACTCCGCGAAGGGGCGCACTTCGCGGACGTCGGCGCGAACCACCTCGGCGAGGGGGACCCGGAAGGTGGGAACACTCACCATGGATCGGGCCGTGAGGCCCTCGGAGTCGATCCGCACGTGGAAGAAGTTGATCGCCACCACCAGGAGCAGGACCGCGAGGCTCACCACCAGCATCACCCACATGCCGGACGTGGCCATCCAGACCGAGAGCACCGTGACGGGCGCGAGCAGGGCGATGATGCCGATCATGACTCCGCGCGTGGGAACAACCGAGGCGGTCCACTCGAGGGGGGAGCCGTCGTCGTGGGGGAGGCGAGCGGTGTCCGCTGGGACGGGAGGGGCGGGATACCCGGGCGCCGGAGCGGGGACCAGCAGGGCCGCCACCGTCCCGATCGCAATGGCACCCAGGATCGCGGCGAGGATGCCCCAGTTGGAGAGGGCGGCGTCGCGCCCGGAGGCGAGCCCGAACTGGGAGGTGACCATGGTGAGGGTGAGGAGGGGCAGGAAGCTGCCGATCCCGGCGGCCGCGCCAGCGCCGAGGCGGCGGCTCGCACCGTGGGAGGCGGTGATCGCCACGAGCAGCGCCGAGACGCCGAGCAGAAAGACGCCGATCACCAGGTTCTCGACGATCAGTTGGCGGGCATCGCCGAATCGGT
>JAUNRP010000279.1 GCA_030544165.1 bacterium | reverse complement strand
GAGGAAGATCCACCGGAGGGCACCCGCGCCGGGATCGACCACCTCTCGGACCTGACCCAGGACTCCCTCGATCACTTCGACTGCGCCGCACTCTCCGAGTACGAGGGCACCTACCTTGGCGACAACTCCCAGATGACCAACTTCTTCCGCGCGATGCCCACCGGCGAGGACATGGAGAAGTTCCGCATCGACGGCGCACTCGGCCACCTCATGGTGAACTACGCCGCCATCGCCAACGAGGACCTCCCACCGAATTCCGTTCTCCACGACGGCCTGAGGGCCATCGCCGCGTGCGGCTTCCAGAACGTCCAGAACCTCAACGCCGTCTCCTTCCTCCTGAACCGGGACGGGAAACCCCAATCGATCACGGTCAACCGGTAGACCCCTCCGCAACGCCCCCGCGTTCGGCAACGGGCACGCACCGGGGCAGGATGGAGGCATGACCTCCCTCCACGAGCTCTCCGCCCTCGACCTCGCCGCCGCCCTCCGCAGGGGCGAGGTCTCCGCCGTCGAGGTGAATGACGCAACCCAGGCCCGCATCGCAACGGTGGGCGAGCGGGTGGGGGCCTTCGCCCACCGCGCGGAGGAGTACGCCGCCGAGCAGGCCCGGGACGCGGACCAAACCCTCACCGAGTGGCGCGCCGCCGGCTCCCCGGACGGCCCGGACGCGCCCCCACCGTTCCTCGGCGTACCCGTCCCCATCAAGGACCTCACGCAGGTGGCGGGCCTGCCCTGGGAGGCCGGGTCCGCCGTCATGCGCGGCACCATCGCCCAGCTCGACGACGGAGTGGTCACCCTGCTCCGTCAGGTCGGCACCGTCATGGTGGGCAAGACCAGTACGCCCGAGTTCGGGTTCCCCCCGTACACCGAGACCGCCCACGGTCCCGACGCCCGCACCCCCTGGGACGTGACTCGTACGGCAGGTGGGTCCTCGGGTGGGGCGAGTGCCGCCGTCGCCTCCGGAGTGGTTCCGGTGGCGCACGGGTCCGACGGCGGGGGCTCCCTGCGCATTCCGGCCGCCGCCTGCGGGGTGGTGGGGCTCAAGCCGTCCCGCGGGCGGGTCTCGCCCGGACCCCACGGCGGGGGGAGCGTGGGGCTCTCCACGGAGGGGGTCATCTCCCGGACGGTGCGGGACACCGCGGCGTTCCTGGACGTGCTCGCGAAGCCGTGGCCGGGGGACTCGTGGACGGTCCCGGAGCAGGAGGGCGGCTTCTTGGCAGCGTGCGAGGGCGATCCGGGGCGCCTGAGGATCGGGCTGCTCTTCGAGCCGCTCAACGTGGACCAGATCGATTTGCACCCGGAGGCGCGGGCGGCCGCGGAGAAGACCGCGGCGCTCCTGGAGGAGGCCGGTCACGAGGTGGTTCAGGCCCCGCGACCCATGACGGGCGCGGACTGGATGACCTTCATGCCGCTGTGGTCCACATTCGCCGCGCAGCTTCCCCTGCCCCCGGGGTCCGAGGAGGGGCTGATGCCGCTCACGCGATGGCTGCGGGAGATGGGCCAGGGCTACAGCGCTGCGGACTTCGCCAACGCCGTCACGGGGATGCAACTGCTCGCGCGCCGGCTGGCAACCGCCTGGGAGGACCTCGATGTGATCCTCACGCCCACCCTCTCGGCGCGGCCGCTGCCCCCGGCCGAGCTGCAGCTCCCGGATCCGGCCGAGGACTTCGAGGCGCAGAAGCGATTCACCCCGTGGACGAGCGTGTGGAACATGCTCGGTGCCCCCTCCATCTCGGTGCCGATCCACCACGCGTGGGTCGAGGACGCCGCCGCGCCCGGCGGGGGAGTGGAGCTCCCCTTCGGGGCGATGCTCGGAGCCGTGCGCCCCGGAACGGAGGCGATGCTCCTCCAACTGGCGGCCCACCTGGAGGAGGCCGCCCCCTGGGCGCCGCGCCAGATCGAGCTCATCCGCTCGCTGTAGGACCCCGGACACGCGAGAAGGGCGGCCGGTGCATCCACCAGCCGCCCTCCTCGGTGAGCTACTAGAACTCGCGCTTGACGTCGTCCACCACGTCCTCGGTGGCGTCCACGGCCTCGTTGAAGTGGGCGTCGGCCGAATCGGCCACGTCGTCCATCACGTTGCCGGTGGCGTCTGCGGCGTCCTGGGCCGCATCTGCGGAGGCGTCCGCCGCGTTCTCGAACGCGTCGGCGGCCTTGTCGCCCAGCTCGCGGTCGTCGCGGCCGATGCGGGCGTCCGCGTCCGAGCGCATGTCCTCGATCTTCTCCTCGAAGCGCCCACCGGTCACCGCGTTCGCGGCTCCGGCAACGCCTCCGATGACCTTGTCGGTCACGTTCTCGAAGCCCTCCGACTGCGTGACATCCTCGACCTTGTCCTTCACGGCCTCCACACCATCGCCGACCTTGTCCTTGACGGTCTCGAAGGCGTCCTTGGCCTTGTTCTTGATTTCGTTGAAGTCCACCATTCCGAACCGCTCCAATCTGTAGGAACCAACGCAGAGCATTGTGCCAGCAGTAGCGACTCGGCGCGCGCCAAGTCGCCGCCGTTCTTACCCGGCCCCGCCGCCCATCACCTTCTGGAAGTAGTCCATGACGCGCTCGTCCGCCCAGCCCCAGGCCTCCTCGCCCCTCAGGACCACGTCGGCTCCGCCGTCGCAGTAGATGGTCTGGCCCGCGCAGTGGCTGTTCTCCGGGGAGGCGAGCCAGATCAGCAGGTGGGCGATGGACTCCGGAGG
>JAUNRP010000278.1 GCA_030544165.1 bacterium | reverse complement strand
GTCATCGTGTCTCCTCGACTGTGAGGGTTGGGTTTCCTGTCATCTCCCGCGCGCAGGTTTTCTCCCGACGGCGGGTGCTCGGTTGGTCTGTCATCTCCCGCGCGCCGTTCTTCTCCCGACGACGGGTGGTCGGTCTGGTCATGGTCGTCTACTTATCAGGGCGTGCGTTCCGTCCCACACGAGGGTGGTGAGGTCTGCGGAGAGTTCCTCGAGGGTGGGCCGGCCGGCGGGTTCCGAGGTGACCCACTCCTCCGCGCTCGCCCGCACGAGGCCCACGAGTCCCACCGCCCAGTAGGTGACGGAGCCGGGCGGCACGTCGCGCGCCACCATGGGAGAGAGGATTCCCTCCACCATTTCCTCGATCTGGGCCACGAAGCTGCGCAGGTTGCCCTCGGAGGCCGCCTGCTGGGGCCGGTTCACGAACAGGAACACGTTGCGGCTGCGCTGGACGATCCCGAGGTAGGTCTCCACCATCGCCTTGACGGCCCGGCGGGGGTCCCGGCTGGAGCGCGAGGCATCCTCGAGGCGGCCGCGCGCCCTGCCGAGCACGTAGTCCCCCACCGCCACCTGGAGCGCGGTCTTGTCCGTGAAGTAGCGGTAGAGGATGGACTTGGAGGTCCCCAGACGAGTGGCGATCTCCTCCATGGAGAGGTCCGGTCCGTGCTCGTGCACAATCCGCCGGATCTCGCGGACGAGCTCGTCCCTCCGCCGTTCCCGGTGCTCCACCCAGCGCAGCGCCCGACCGTCCGGGGAGGCCCCGTCCGCGGGGGGTGTGGCAGGCATCGCATCCGAATCGGCGGAAACCACCTGATTCGGGTTGACGCCAGGGCCACTCTGCCCTGAAATGGAGTACATAGGACCGAGAGTATCAGGTACTCACGCCTGTGCAACGACTCTGCAACCACTCAACGAGGAGACACCAGTGCCCGCTTCCACCATCCCCAGCGCCGTGATCGTGGGCGCCAACCGCATCCCGTTCGGGAAGGCCGGCAGCGCGTACCGCGATGCCTCCAACCAGGACATGCTGACCGCCACCCTGGACGGCCTCGTGGCCCGGTTCGGACTGGCCGGTGAGCGCCTGGACGAGGTGGCCGGAGGCGCCGTGCTCAAGCACTCCAAGAACTTCAACCTCACCCGCGAGTCCGTGCTCGGCTCCGCCCTGGACCCCCACACCCCCGCCTACGACGTCCAGCGCGCGTGCGCCACCGGGCTCGAGTCCATCATCGGCGTGGCCAACAAGATCGCGCTCGGCCAGGCCGAGGTGGGGATCGGCGCCGGCGTGGACTCCGCCTCCGATGCCCCGATCGTGGTCTCCGAGCGCCTCCGCAAGACCCTCCTGAAGCTCAACCGCTCCAAGACGTTCGGCCAGAAGCTCTCCGCCATCACCAAGATCCGCCCCGGCGATCTCATGCCCGTGGCCCCGGACGTGGCCGAGCCCCGCACCGGCCTCTCGATGGGTGACCACCAGGCGATCACCACCGCCAAGTGGAACATCACCCGCGAGGCCCAGGACGAGCTGGCGTTCAACTCCCACCAGAACCTGGCCGCCGCCTACGAGCGCGGCTTCTTCTCCGATCTCATCACGCCCTTCCGCGGCCGCTCGGTGGACGAGTCCCTCCGCGCGGACACCTCGCTGGAGAAGCTCGCCACCCTGAAGCCGGTGTTCGGCAAGCGCCTCGAGGCCGAGCCCACCATGACCGCCGGCAACTCCACGCCCCTCTCCGATGGCGCCTCCGCGGTGCTCGTCTCCTCCCCCGGCTGGGCGGCCGCCCGCGGCATGACCCCGCTGGCCCGCGTGGTGGACGCCACCACCGCCTCGGTGGACTTCGCCTCCGGCGCCGAGGGCCTCCTCATGGGTGGCGCCTACGCCATCCCCGCCCTCCTCGATCGCAACGGCCTCACCCTCGCGGACTTCGACTTCATCGAGATCCACGAGGCCTTCGCCTCCACCGTCCTCACCACGCTCGCCGCGCTGCAGGACGAGGACTTCGCGAAGCGCGCCGGCCGCGACTCCGCCCTCGGCGAGATCGACCACGCCCGCCTCAATGTCACCGGCTCCTCGCTCGCGGCGGGCCACCCGTTCGCCGCCACCGGCGGCCGGATCGTGGGCACGCTCGCCAAGCTCCTGCACGAGCGCGGCGATTCCGAGGTCCGCTCCGGCCGCGCGCTCGGCCTCATCTCCGTGTGCGCCGCGGGCGGCCAGGCCACCGCGATGATCCTCGAGGCGGCCTGACATGGCGGACAAGTACCTCGACTTCGTCTCCGGCGGCTTCGGCAAGACGCTCGCCAAGCAGCTCGGCCTGCCCAGCCCCGTCAAGCTGCGCCGCTTCCGTCCGGGCGCCCCCCTCGTGGAGGGTCCCGTTCTCGTCATTTCCGACGACGCCTCCCGGCCTTCCGCTGACGACCTCGCCAGCGCTCTCCTCGCCTGGGACCTGGACGTCCGACGCGCCGCGCACCTCGCGAAGGAGGACCGCTGGGGCGCCGTCGTCGTGGTGACGACGGAGGCGAGCCACCCGGGTGACCTATCGGGGGTGGCCCTCGAGACGGGCTCGACTCTGCGCCAGCTCACGCGTTCGGGACGGGTGGTGACCGTCTCCCGGGCCACGGCGGAAGGTGACGCGCCCGCCGTCGCCGCAGTACGCGACGGGATCGAGGGCTTCGTGCGTTCGCTCGGCAAGGAGCTGCGCGCCGGGGCAACGGCCAACGGGATCGTGCTGGGAG
>JAUNRP010000277.1 GCA_030544165.1 bacterium | reverse complement strand
CACCCCAAACCGAGGAGGAGCCCACGATGGCGCGCGCCATGGCGCCCCTCGCGGTCTCGCCGTTCGTGGATGTGCGCGCCAACCGCGAGGTGTTCGCGGCGGAGATCGCGTGGCTCGCGCAGCAGGGGATCTCCACGGGGTGGTCGGATGGCACGTTCCGCCCGTACGAGCCGGTGCTGCGCGATTCCATGGCGGCATTCCTCTACCGGTTCGCGGGATCTCCGGAGTGGGCGCGCTCGGCGTCGCTGTCCGTCTTCCGGGACGTGGTGCCGGGCGGCCTCACCTTCTTCCGCGAGATCACGTGGCTCTCCGCCACCGGCATCACCACCGGGTGGCCGGGGGGCACGTTCGGGCCGTACGGCCCCGTGAACCGGGACCAGATGGCGGCGTTCCTCTACCGCCTGGCCGGCTCGCCCGATTTCACGCCCCCGGCGGTCTCCCCGTTCGTGGACGTCTCCACGCGGCACGTGTTCTACAAGCAGATCGCGTGGCTTGCCGCCACCGGGATCTCGAAGGGATGGGATGACGGGACGTTCCGCCCCTTCCAACCCGTGCTGCGGGATGCGACAGCGGCGTTCCTCCACCGCTTCCACACGTACGGATACACCCCGCAGGTCACCGCGGTCCCGCCCGCCACCAACGTAGTGTGCGGCGAGCTCCCGGGAGGCTGCTTCCAGGTGCGGGAGGGGAGTGTGGCGTACGGCGCCTCCCAGGGATCGCTGTTCACGGTGGGCGGCGCCATCGGGGCGCGGTGGGAGCAGGCCGGCCGCTGGACCTCCGCACTCGGGTACCCCACCTCGGCCGAGCGATGCGGGCTCGCCGGCGGAGGATGCTCGCAGTCCTTCCAACGCGGCACGGTCTACTGGACCCAGGGATCCGGCGCCCGCACCACCGTGCCGGGCACCGCGATCACGAACCGCTGGCTCGAGGCCGGCGGCCACTCCGGGCGCCTCGGCTACCCCACGAGTGACGAACGCTGCGGGCTCGTAGGGAACCAGTGCCGCCAGGACTTCCAGGGTGGGTCCATCATCTACTCCTCCTCCCACGGCACCGCGGCGGCGTACCACGAGACCCGCCCGCTCTTCGTCTACGGAACCCTCCGGCGGGGGCAGTCCAACTACGGGGCGTATCTCGCGGAGCGCACGTACCACGAGCGGCCGGCGCGGCTGCCGGGCCACTCCATGTGGCTCACCAACATCGCGTGGGCCATCCCCGATTCCGGCAATTCGCACGGCATCTACGGCGAGGTCATGTACATCAACACCGCGGGCTACTGGACCACGATCGCGCGGATGGACGCCCTCGAGCGGTACTACCCGAACGATCCGGGCGCATCGAGCTACATCCGCTCCCGCGTGACGCTGGACAACGGGCTCAGCACCTGGGCCTACGTGGCCTCGAGCCGGATGCAGTCCTACGTGACGTCCACCGGGCGTTTCCTTCCCTCCGGAGACTGGACCAAGCGATGGTGAGGTCACGCGGTAGGGGCGCGCTCGCCGTCGTAGTCCTCGCCCTCGCTGTGGCAGCGTGCGGAGGTGAGGATCCGGGGGGTCCGCAGTCCCCGGGCGCGGGAGGTGCACATTCCCCGACGACGGGGGTCCAGTCCGCCTCACCTGACCCGAGCGGCTCACCGTCGCCCGCGGCAACCTCCACGGCAACGCCCACGCCCGCGCAACCGCCCACGCCGCCGCCGACGGATCCTGCAGAGGTGACCACCCGCGAACCCGCCGCCGTCGCCACCCGGGCACCCTCCGCCGTCGGGGGAGGAGAGGTGAGTACGAGCGATGCGGGCCACGTGGTGAAGGAACTGGGCGAGAGCGGGGGGCTCGTGGCGGCGGACGGGGAGACGATCGTCTTCGAGCTCACGGTCGAGGAGGTGGAGGAGCGGGCCACCTGCCCGGGGCGCACGGGGGATGTGGTGCGGGCGGAGAACGGCGCGTTCGTGGTGCTGACGGTGACGGCAGCGCTGGATGCGTCCTACGCGGAGATCCCCGGCCAGGGAGAGGACCCGTTCATGCCCCTCCTGGCGGAGAGTTTCCACCTCGCGGACTCCTCGGGGGCCGAGCTGCCTTCCCATTCCGATGCGGCGTGGCTGTGCTTCGAGGAGGAGCTGGCGCGGTCCTTCCTCGATCCGGGGATGGAGACCTCGGGCCTGATCGTCCTGGACGGGCCAGCGGGTGCCGAGCGGGTGGTGTTCGATCCGGACGGCACCGGGGGATGGGTGTGGGACCTACGGGCGGACTAACGCCGCAGCGCCTCCGCGAGGGTGTCCAGGCCCATCGAGCCCAGGTCCAACGCCCGGCGGTGCCAGTCCTTCAGGCTGAACTCCTCACCGCGTTCGTCTGCGCGTGACCGCGCCTCGTCCCGCATCTGCTCCCACAGGCGCTGCCCCACCTTGTAGGAGGGCGCCTGCCCCGGCCACCCGAGGTACCGGTTCAGCTCGAACCGCAGGAACGCGTCCTCGCCCTCCACGTTGGACCGTAGGAAGGTCCACGCGTTCTCGTAATTCCACTCGCCGCCGCCGAGTTCCTCTGGGTAGGGCTTGCCCAGGTGCACCCCGATGTCCAGCACCACGCGCGTGGCGCGCAGCCGCTGCGCGTCCAGCATCCCGAGCCGGTCTCCGGGCTCGGAGAGGAATCCGAGTTCCTCCATCAGCCGCTCCGCGTAGAGCGCCCAGCCCTCCGCATGGCCGGAGGTGAAGGCCACCATCCGCCGCCACAGGTTCAGGAGCTCCGAGCGGT
>JAUNRP010000276.1 GCA_030544165.1 bacterium | reverse complement strand
TCGCGCATCCAGTCCCACTGCCCGTGCAGGATGTTGTGCCCGATCTCGGTGTTCTCCAGGATCTTCGCCGTGGTCAGCCCGGCCGTGCCCAGCAGCCACAGCGGCCACCACTTGCTCCCCAGCAGCACCGCCCGCGAGGCCAGATCCAGCGTCCGCTGCGCACGGATCACCTTCCGGATGTACGTCGCATCCTTCTCCCCGCGGCTCGCGATCACCTCGTCCCTGATCGCGTCCAGCCGCCGCCCGATCTCCTCGATCTCCGCGGGGGTCAGGTGCGCAATCGGGTCCGCCTTCCCGCTCGCCGTCGTCGCCTCGTGCTGCCGCGCCGGCCGCGAGGTGATCCGGGAATCGATCGTCATGGTCATGGGGTACTCCTGGGGTGCGGTACGTTCTCGGGTTCAGTTCTGTCTCTTGATTTCCGACGACGGGGGCGGCCCTACACGGCCAACCTGCACGGGCCCGCCGCAGCCGTGATGCAGGTCTGGATCAGGACGGGATCTTCGGGGTCAACGCTGGTGAGTTCGCCCGTGCGGAGATCCCGCACGCTCCCCTCGGCCAGCGGCACCACGCAGTTGAAGCAGATGCCCATGCGGCATCCGGAGGGCAGGAGGACACCGGCGGCTTCGCCCGCGTCCAGAATCGGGATGCCGGCGGGTGAGTCCACGGTGGCCTCCTGCTTGCTGAAGGTCACCTCACCCCCCTCTCCGGCGGCCACCACCCGGGGGCGGAAGCGCTCGGTGTGCAGGGCGGCAGTGAGGCCCGCGTCCGCCCAGAAGGCCTCCGCGTCGTCGAGCAGGCCGGTGGGTCCACACGCCCAGGTCTCGCGCTCGGACCAGTCCGGGACCACCTCGGGGAGGCTCGCCACCGGGAGGATTCCGTCCGTGCGCGTGAAGCGTTCCACGAGCCGGATCGCGCCGCGCGCCGCGAGCGCCCGGAGCTCGGTGCGGAACATCGACTCCTCGGGTGTGGGGGCGGAGTGCACCACCACCACGTCGGAGAGTTCGCCCAGGTGGGAGCGCAGGATCCCCATGACTGGCGTGATGCCCGATCCGCCGGTGAGGAACAGCGCCTTGGCAGGCACCGGCCGATCCGCGGGCAACGTGAAGTCCCCGGTGGCCTGGTCCAGCATGATCATGGTGCCGGGCGTGAGCTCGGTCAGGAGGTGGTGGGAGACCACGCCGCCCGCGATCGCCCGCGCGCTGATGGTGATCTCGTCCCCGGGCGCGCTCGTGATGGAGTACGCGCGCCAGTTGCGCACGCCGTTCACGTCCACGCCGATCCGCGTGTACTGGCCCGGCCGGTGGCCGCGCCACCCCTTCCCGGGGCGGATGGTGACGGTGGTGGACGATTGGGTCTCGTGGGTGACGTCGATGACTCGCCCCCGCAGGTCCGCGCCAGCCCGCATCGGATTGATGAGATCCAGGTAGTCCGCGGGTAGCAGGGGGGTGGCCGCCAGCTCGATGAACCGGCGCGCGCCTGCGCCCAGCCCGAGAAGGGCACGGCGGGTGGGGGAGGTGACCGGCATCACGACCAGCGTAACCTACGGATGCGTAACCTACGCTGCCGTATTGGATTCCGGGATCGGCTACCGCCCCCGGATCTGCCTCCGGCCCGCCCTCCGCGCGAACGCGTCCAGCGCGTCAAACACGGCCGGCGCCTCGTAGACCACTCCCGCCCGGCCCCCACCGAACCGGCGGACGATTCCGGCGTCCACCAGCGGGGCGAGTGCCCGGGCCACGTTCTCCGCGCGGATCCCGAGCGCGCTCCGGAGGAGAGCCACATCAACCGCAGGGCGCTGGAGCATCAGGTCCGCCACGTCCCAGGCGCGGGATCCGTCCCGGACCTGCACGGTCTCTCTCCAGGCCGATCGAATCTGCTCAAGGTCATCCACCAGCGCCCGCCCGTTCTCCACGGCTCGGTAGCTGGCATCCACGAACTGCTCCACGATCGGACCGGCGTCGCCAGCGCGGTAGGCGGTGAGGGAATCGAAGTATGTGCCGATCTCCGCGAGGAGCCCGGCAGAGATCGGGAAACTGACGTGACGGGAGACCCGTGCGGCGCGGAGCATCGCGTGGATGAGCGCGCGGCCTGTGCGGCCGTTGCCGTCCACGAAGGGGTGGATCGTCTCGAACTGCGCGTGTGCGATCGCCGCATGCGCCAGCGTGGGGATGTCGGTCCGGGCCACGAACTGGACCAGGTCAGCGAGGAGCGGCGGCAGTGACTCGTGGTGGGGTGGCACAAATTCGGCACCCGCAGGACTCAGGGAGTCGCCGCCGATCCACACCTGTTCGGTCCGGATCACGCCTGCGTGCTCGGAATCTCGCGAGGACTCCATCAACGCCGCGTGCATGGCCAGGATCGCCTCGAGATCCACGTTGTCTGCCAGGCGGATCGCCGCCTGCATCGCCCGGGTGTTGGCCACAATCGCCGCCGCATTCGCCCGCGATTCATCTCCGAGTTCTGCGCGCGCGATCGCACGTGCGCTCGCGGTGATCCGCTCGATCTGGGAGGAGGAGGCCGACTCACTCCGGAGCAGCACGGCCGAGAACGGCGCAATCTCCCGCCCCATCTCGGCATCGAACCGGTGGAGCGCCGCGGTGGCCGCCTCCACCTCCGCGAGTAGGGCGGGAGGGATCACCACCTCGCGCGAAGCAATCAGCGCTGGGGTGGCCGCCTCATACTCACCGGGAATCGCCTCGAAGCGGGCGCGCGAGACCAGGTCGCGGAGCCGGTTGTCTCGGCGCCACGGGTGGCG
>JAUNRP010000275.1 GCA_030544165.1 bacterium | reverse complement strand
CGCTCGTGGACCCCATCCCGTTCGCTGCCGAAGATGACGATCATGGGCACGAGGAGGAGGCTAACGCCGAGGACGAAGACCACGCCCACGATTCCGACCACACCGAAGACCCCAACCACGCCCACACCCACTCGCACTCCGGCGATGACCCCCACTTCTGGCTGGACGCCACCCGGATGGGCCGCGCGGCGCACCTGATCGGAGAGGAGCTCACCGCCCGAACGGGCACCGCGGACTATGCCTCCTGTGGCGCTTACCTCGCCCACGAGCTCCAACTCCTGGACGCCCAGGTCCGCGAGATCCTCGAACCGATCCCCACCGAGAACCGCAAGCTGGTCACGGACCACGCCGCGTGGGGCTACTTCACGGCGGCCTACGACTTCGAGCAGGTGGGCGTGGTGATCCCCGGCGGCTCCACGGAGGCGGAACCCTCCTCCGCGGACCTCGCGAGGCTGGTGGAGACCATCCGGGAGATCGGCGTTCCGGCCATCTTCTCCAACAACGCGGGCACCACTCGCACAATCGGCTCGGTGGCAGGAGACGCCGGCACCACCCTCGTCGAGCTCTACGAGGGCTCCCTCGGACCCGCGGGCTCCGGCGCCGAGACCTACCAGGACATGATGCTCACCAACGCCCGCCTGATCGCGGACGCCCTAGGCTGAGCCCACCATGGACTGGTTACTCGAGCCCTTCCTCCTCGGCTTCCAACAACGCGCCCTGCTCGGAGGCCTGATCACAGCCCTCATGACCTCGATCGTGGGCGTCTGGCTGGTGCTGCGCGGAATGACGTTCTTCGGCGATGCGTTCGTCCACGCCGTCATCCCCGGCATCGCGGCCGCCGTGATCTTCGACTTCTCCCCCTACCTCGGCGCCGCCGTGGCCGCCGCCGTCATGGTGGCCGGGATCGAGTACATCCACCGCTCCACCACCCTCAGCGAGGACACCGGCATCGGCCTCCTCTTCGTGGGAATGATGGCGCTCGGCGTGGTCATCATCTCCCGCTCCGACTCCTACACCGGCTCCCTCACCACCATCCTGTTCGGCGATGCCCTGGGCGTCACCCCCCAGGACCTCATCGCCCTCGCCGTCTTCGCCGCGATCGTGCTCGCCGGCTCCTTCCTCCTCTACCGCCCCCTCCTCGCCCTCTCCTTCTCCCCGCAGAAGTCCAACGCGCTCGGCATGCGCCCCCGCCTCGCCCACGCCCTCCTCCTCGGCCTCATCGCGATCGCCATCATCGGCGCCTTCCAGACGGTCGGCACCATGCTCGCGTTCGGCCTCCTGGTGGGCCCCCCGGCGACGGCGGCGCTCATCTCCCGCACCATCCCCCAGATGTTCGCGGTCTCGGCCGTCATCTCGGCCATCTCCGTGGTCACCGGCCTGGTCATCAGCTACCACCTGGGCACCGCCGCCTCCGCCTCCATGGCCCTCGTCCCCATCGTTGCCTTCTTCGCGGCGCTGGCCATCGTCAATGGCATCCGTGTCCGCCGTCGTCGGGTGGGAGAACTGCCCACCCCATCCCGGGCGACGACGCCGGCCTCACTTGACCCGCTGGGACCCGTCTCATGAGCGCGCCTGCCGTCAGCCCGTTCGTGGAGGCCCGCGATCTCGTGCTCACCTATGACGGGACGACGGCGGTGGCGGCCTCCTCCTTCAGCCTCCCGGAGGGTGGGGTCACGGCAATCATCGGTCCGAACGGTTCGGGGAAGTCCACCCTCCTGCACGCGATCGCCGGCACCCTGACCCCAGCGGGAGGTGAGCTGAAGGTGTACGGGGCGCCGCCGTCGGAGGCGTGGCGGAAGGCCGCGTACGTGATGCAGAGCGTCACGGTCCCGCCCGGCACCCCCATCACGGTGCGCGAGGTGGTGGGGATGGGGCGCTACCCCACGCTCGGATGGTTCCGGCGCTTCCGGCGCGAGGACCGGGCGCGCGTGGACGCGGCCATGGAGCAGCTCGGGATCACGGACCTCGCGAAGCGGCACCTGATGGAGCTCTCCGGCGGGCAGCGGCAGCGGGTGTACGTGGCGCAGGCGCTGGCGCAGGACCACGAGGCGCTGCTGCTGGACGAACCGCTGACCGGGCTGGACATCGTCTCGGCGCGGATGATCGACGAGATCATCCACTCCGAGCAGGCGGTGGGGCACTCGGTGATCCTCACCACCCATGACCTGGACGAGGCGCGCGCGGCGGACCACGTGATCCTGATGTCCGGGCGGGTGGTGGCGTTCGGGGCGCCGGCGGAGGTGCTGACGCGGAGGAACCTCGAGGACGCCTACGGGCTCGGTTCGCTGCACGATTCGGACCACGAGCTTTTCATCGATGACCCCACGGGGACGCACCGGCACCCCTGATTCGGGCTGGTGCGGGTGTCATCACTGCTCGGCGGAGAGCTCCTGGTCCCGCTCGTCCCGGGCCTGCCACGTGCACACGCAGGCCTCGTTGCCCTCGGCATCCGCGAGGATCCAGAAGCTGGGCGCCGCGGCGTCCGAGACCATCCGACCCCCCGCCGCGAGCGCGGCCTCGATCCGGGCCTGCGCCTGATCGTGCGCCACAGTCACGTCCAGGTGGATGCGGTTGCGCTGCGGGCGGGGCTCATCCATCTGCTGGAACCACACGCCGGGCGAGATCAGGTCCGGGTCCGCGAGCGCGTCCTCCCCATCCCGCTCGTACCCGAGCACGGCCTGCCAGAACGGCAGGATGGCGGGGATGTCGAGGGCGTCGATGGCGATCTCGAGCTGCGTCAGCTCCGCCGCCACCCGCTCTGCTCCCATCTCTTCCAC
>JAUNRP010000274.1 GCA_030544165.1 bacterium | reverse complement strand
CGCCACGCCACGATGTTCGCGTACGGGTTGTCCTCACCGGACTCCAGCACGATCGCATCCTCGGAGGGCACGAGGTCCGCATCCAGCGCGTAGTTGCCGTTGATCACGGCCGCGTCCACGTCTGCGAGGGTGGTGGCGAGCTGCGCGGCGTCCAGCTCCACGAGCTCGATGTTCTTCGGGTTGTCCGCCAGATCGTAGATCGTGGGGTTCTCCACGGACTCATCCAGCGTGAACACGCCCGCGTCCTCGAGCAGCCAGAGCGCACGGGCCTGGTTGGAGGGATCGTTCGGCACGGAGATCTTCCCACCCTCCGGCAGGGAGCCAATGTCAGTGAGCGTCTCGGAGTAGACCCCATACGGCTCGATGTGGATCCCCACACCGTGCTCGATCTCGTAGCCGTTCTCCTCCACCTGCGCATCAAAGTAGGGCACGTGCTGGAAGTAGTTGGCCGCGAACTCACCATCCGCGAGCGCCCGGTTGCCGAACGGGTAGTCGGTGAACTCCACCACGGAGATCTCGAGGCCGGCGTCTGCGGCCAGGGTGTCCTGGACCCAGGTGAGGATCTGGCCGTGCGGCACCGGGGTGGCGCCCACGGTGATGGCGAGCGTCTCGCCGCCAGCCACACCGCCGCCGTCGCCAGCCGTGCTACCGCCGTCAGCACCAGCGGTGCCACCACCAGTTCCGCCATTGCCGCCACACGCGGCGAGGGTGAGGGAGAGGGCGGCCACTCCCGCGGCCACCAGGGAGATTCGGGACTTGCTCATGGGTGCACTGCCTTTCGTTGTCAATCGGACTGATTTCACAGAAGTTCTGCGGCGCCCTCGGGCGAAAACTCTCCGGCTGGTGTCAGCGCCTGCGGTGGTCCACCAGCCGGCTGAGCATGTCGCCCGCCAACTGGAAGATCATGACCATCACGAGGATCCCGCCGGTGGAGATGTAGACCACGTCCCACATGTTGCGGTTGTAGCCCTGGTTGATGGCGAGCTGCCCGAGCCCTCCCGCACCGATCGCGCCCGCCATCGCGGTGTAGCCGATCAGCGTCACGAGCAGCACGGTCACGTTCTGCACCAGCGCCGGCAGCGATTCGCGCACCAGTACGTCCCACATCACGCGCCACCGGGAGGCGCCCATCATGAGCGCGGCCTCCACCTTCCCCTGCCCCACCTGCGAGACCGAGGTCTCCACCAGCCGGGCGAAGAACGGCACCGCCGCGATCGTGAGCGGCACCAGCGCCGAGTACCAGGTGATCCGCGATCCCGTGATCAGCAGCGTCAGCGGCGCCACGATCACCATCAGGATGATGAACGGAATCGAACGCCCCACGTTCACGATCCCGCCCAGCACCTGGTTCAGCACCCGGTTGGGCGCGAGCCCCTTCGGCCCGCTCGCCACCAGCGCCAGCCCCAGCGGCAGCCCCAGCAGCACCGTGAACGCCGTGGAGAGCACGGTCATGTTGAAGGTATCGAGGGCCTTGGGCCAGAACTCCATCTGGATGTACCGGTTGCCAAACCACGAATCGTCCCCCAACGGCGCCAGCCCCCCATTCCCGACGGCGGAGCTCACCTCCCCAGCCCGGGCGGCCAGTGCCGCGAGCGCGCCTCCCGTCACGATCCCGCTCATGCGCCCCTCCCCTGCACGTCCAGTCCCGCCTCACGCAGGCCGCGCGCGAGCCTCTCCACGTCCCCGCGCGGCGCGGAGAGCGCCACGCGCCCCACCTGCACCTCACCGAGCGTCTCGAATGTGGCCGCGGTGATGTCCCCGCCGAGGCGAGCCACCACATCGAACACCCGAGCGCCCGTGGGTTCTCCCGGCGTGGAGGTGAAATAGATGTCCACCACCGCGTCGTCGGTATCGGGAACGGGAGGGAGCGGGACCAGCGCGCGGGAGAGGCGGGTGTGCGGGTCCGCCACCACCTCGGAGATGCGGCCGGTCTCGGCCACGCGCCCGTGGTCCAGGAGCGTCACGGCATCGCACGCGCGGCGCACCACCTCCATCTCGTGGGTGATGATCACCACCGTCACGCCGAGGCGGTCCCGGATGTCCCGGATCAGATCGAGGATCGCCCCCGTGGTCTCCGAGTCCAGCGCGGAGGTGGGCTCATCGCACAGCAGCACGTCCGGCTCGGCCGCGAGCGCCCGCGCGATCCCGATCCGCTGCTGCTGCCCGCCGGAGAGCTGCGTGGGGTAGGCGCCGCCGCGGTCCCCGAGTCCCACCAACTCGAGGAGTTCCGCCACTCGCGCCCTGACCTGCGCCTTGGGAGTGCGGGCAATCTGGAGCGGGTAGGCGATGTTCTCCGCCGCCGTGCGCTGCTCCAGCAGGTTCACAGCCTGGAACACCATCCCGATCCGCCGGCGCGCGTGCCGCAGCCCCGAGTCCGAGAGGGCGGCGATGTCCTGCCCGCCCAGGTCGATCGTTCCCGACGACGGCCGCTCCAGCCCCGTCAGGCACCTCACCAGGGTGGACTTGCCCGCCCCGGAGGGACCAACGATCCCGTGGATCGTCCCCTTCTCCACGGTGAGGGTGACGCCGTCGAGGGCCACGACACTGCCGTAGACCTTCCGGACGTCGCGAAGCGTGATCACTGTTCCTCCATCGGTCCTGGCATTAGCACCTTCTCTGGTCCCCGCCGGTTGCCGGCCAGTCCCAGGTGGTTGCTGCAGCGTCTTGGAGCCAGGTCTCTCAGCTGCTCTTGATGGCGCACGGATGTGCAATCCAGAACCTAACGCACGAGCCCCTCTCGATGCCAAATCGTCCCAGCGGCCGGAGCGGTGCGGGCGC
>JAUNRP010000273.1 GCA_030544165.1 bacterium | reverse complement strand
ACAGCGGCTCCCGGCCCCGCGGCAACCCCCGCCGTCGAGCAGGAGACGGAGGGCCCAGCCCCGATCAGATCGGCTGCTGACGCCCTCGCCGCCCACCCCATCGGCCGGATCCCGGTGACCGAGGTCTTCCCCGTGGTGGAGGACGGCGCGTGGCCGGCCAAGGGCACGGTGGGCGATCCGTTCCCGGTGCGCGCCACCGTGTTCCGCGAGGGTCACGATCTGTTCGCGGCAACGGCCGTCCTGATCGCCCCGGACGGCACCGAGCACTCGCGCTCCCCCATGCGCGAGGTGCTCAAGGGCCTCAACCGCTACGAGGGCTGGCTGTGCCCGGACGCGCCCGGCATGTGGCACTTCCGCGTGGAGGGCTGGTCCGATCCGTACGCCACCTGGGTCCATGACGCCACCATCAAGGTGGACGCGGGGGTGGACGTGGAGCTCATGCTCACCGAGGGCCAGATCCTCATGTCAGCGATCGCGAAGGAGGTGCCGGCCGAAGACGCAGAGGTCCTCGAAGCAGCGGCAGCCACCCTCGCCAACGAGGACCTCGAGCCGCGCGCACGCCTGGACGGCGGCCTCTCGGACGAGGTGCGCGATGTCCTCACCCGCACCCCGTACCGCACCATGGTCTCCCCCTCGCGGGACTACCCCCTCAAGGTGGACCGGACGCTCGCCCAGACGGGCTCGTGGTACGAGATGTTCCCGCGCTCGGAGGGTGCCTACTTCAACCCGGAGGAGGGCGGCTGGGTCTCCGGCACCTTCCGAACGGCGATGCCGCGCCTGGAGGGAATCGCGGCCATGGGGTTCGACATCGTCTACCTCACGCCCATCCACCCCATCGGCACCACCAACCGCAAGGGCCGCAACAACTCCCTGCGGGCCCGCCCCGGCGATCCCGGGAGCCCGTACGCGATCGGATCGGAGGACGGCGGGCACGATGCCCTCCACCCGGAGCTCGGCACGTTCGAGGACTTCGATGCGTTCGTGGCGCGCGCGAAGGAGCTCGGCCTCGAGGTGGCCCTGGACATCGCGCTGCAGTGCTCCCCGGACCACCCGTGGCTGAGGGACCACCCCGAGTGGTTCACCACCCGGGCGGACGGCACGATCGCGTTCGCGGAGAACCCGCCCAAGAAGTACCAGGACATCTACCCCCTGAACTTCGACAACGATCCCGAGGGCATCTACGCCGCCATCCGGGACATGCTCGAGGTCTGGGTTGAGCACGGGGTCACCCTCTTCCGGGTGGACAACCCGCACACCAAGCCGCTCGACTTCTGGCAGCGCCTGCTCGCGGAGTTCGATGAGAAGCACCCCGAGGTGGTCTTCCTCTCCGAGGCGTTCACCCGCCCCGCGATGATGCGCACGCTGGGGGCCATCGGCTACCACCAGTCCTACACCTACTTCGCGTGGAGAAACACCAAGGAGGAGCTCACCGAGTACCTCACCGAGGTGCACACCGAGACCCCCCACGTGCTGCGGCCCGCCTTCTGGCCCACCACGCATGACATCCTCACCCCGTACATGCAGCAGGGCGGCACCCCCGCCTTCCACATCCGCGCGATCCTCGCCGCCACGGGCTGCCCCACGTACGGCATCTACTCCGGCTACGAGTTCGTGGAGAACGTGGCCCGCCCCGGCGTGGAGGAGCAGATCGACAACGAGAAGTACGAGTTCAAGCCCCGCGACTGGTCGCGGGCGGACGAGGCCGGGATCGTCACCCTGTTCACGAACCTGAACCGGGTCCGCCGGGAGCACCCCGCGCTCGGCCAGCTCCACACCATCGACTTCCACGAGACCTCCTCCGAGCAGGTGCTCGCCTACTCCAAGCGCATGCGCGGCCAGTTCACCGAGAGCGGCCAGGACGATGTGGTGCTCGTGGTGGTCAACCTGGACCCGTTCGTCACGCACGAGGCCGAGATCACGCTGGACCTGGAGGCCCTCGGCATCCCCGCGGGCACCACCATGGAGGTCACGGACCAGCTCACCGGCGAGACCTACTGGTGGGGGGAGCGCGCCTTCGTCCGGCTCGATCCGCACCACCGCCCCGCCCACGTGCTCGTGGTGCGGCCCGCGGGATGACCGACGCCGCCGAGCTCGCCGGGCTGCTCGCTGCGTGGATGCCGCAGCGGCGGTGGTACGCGAGCAAGAACTCCGTGCCCCGCATCGAGTCCGTGGTGGTCTCCCCCGCCGGCGGGGGGCGCGCCCGCCGCCTCGCCGAGGCCGGGCTCGAGATCCTCGAGGTCTTCGTCACGGACTGCGCCTCCGGCTCCCCGGTGGTCTACCAGGTCCCCCTGGTCCGGCGCAGGAGCCTCCCCGACGACGCAGGCTCGCCTGACAGCGGCACGTCACCCGGCGTCGTCGGGCGGGATCGGGAGGGACGGTGGCTGGTAGATGCGGCCTCGGAGCCCGAGTACCTGCGGTGGCTGCTGCCCGAGCACGCGATCGGGGAGGCGCGGGTGCTGGACGGGGAGCAGTCCAACACCTCGGTGATCTGCGAGTGCCCGGAGGGGCCGCACGATCTGATCGTGAAGATCTTCCGCGTGGTGGACGCCGGCTCCAACCCGGATGTGGAACTCCAGGACGCATTGACCCGGGAGGGCATCGCCCACGTGCCGAAGCTCGCCGCCTCCGGGTGGGGCGGGTGGTCGCGCGGCTCCGCCACCGAGTACGGCCACCTGTGGGTGGCCAACGAGTTCTTGGAGGGCGCGCAGGACGCCTGGCGGGTGGCCACGGCCGCGGTGGCGGCGGGCGAGGACCTGGACGCGGCGGGACTGGGGCGCGCCGTGGCCGAGGTGCAC
>JAUNRP010000272.1 GCA_030544165.1 bacterium | reverse complement strand
ACCCCCCCTCACAACCCCCCCCCCACCCGTGCGCACGCCAACAACCCCCCCCCCGGAACCACCCCCCACCCGTTCACACCCCAGGACGTACCCCCACACGCGAAAAGGTCCCGCTCCACACGGAGCGGGACCCCCTCGCATGTAGGCCCCCGGGCCTCAGCCCTCCTTGGGGTGCGTCATGGACGCCACGTCCAGGGCCGCATCCAACTGCTCCTCGGTGAGCTCGCCGCGCTCCACGTAGCCGAGGTCGATCACGGCCTCGCGCACGGTCAGGTCCTCCTTCACGGAGTGCTTGGCGATCTTGGCGGCCGCCTCGTAGCCGATCAGGCGGTTGAGCGGGGTCACGATCGAGGGCGAGGACTCGGCGAACCGGCGGCAGGCCTCCACGTTCGCGGTGGCCCCATCCACCACCTTCTCCGCGAGCACGCGGCAGACGTTTCCGGTGATCTCGATGGACTCCAGAAGGTTGCGGGCCATCACGGGCAGCATCACGAGGAGGTCGAAGTTGCCCTGGGCGCCCGCGAACGCGATCGCCGCGTCGTTCCCGATCACCTGGGCGGCCACCATCACGGTGGCCTCCGGCACCACGGGGTTGACCTTGCCGGGCATAATCGAGGAGCCGGGCTGGAGGTCCGGCAGGAAGAGCTCGGACAAACCGGTGCGCGGCCCGGAACCCATCCAGCGCAGGTCATTGGCGATCTTCACCAGCGAGACCGCAACGGTGCGCAAAGCTCCCGAGGTCTCCACCAAGGAATCCTGCGCCGCCTGCGCCTCAAAGTGGTTCTCCGCCTCCGTGAACGGCAGGCCCGTATGCTCCGCCACCAGCGAGATCACCCGCTGGGAGAACCCCGCCGGAGTATTGATCCCAGTGCCCACGGCAGTGCCGCCCAAGGGCAGCTCCGCGAGCCGCGGGAGCGTGTCCTTCACCCGCCGGATCCCGTAGCGGATCTGCTGCGCGTAGCCGGAGAACTCCTGGCCCAGCATGATCGGCGTGGCGTCCATCAGGTGCGTGCGCCCGGACTTGACCACGTCCTTCCACTCCTCGGCCTTCGCATCCAGCGAGGCGAGCAGGATCTCCATCTGCGGGATCAGGTCCTCCACCACGGCACCCACGGCGGCGATGTGGATCGAGCTCGGGAACACGTCGTTCGAGGACTGCGAGGCGTTCACGTGGTCGTTCGGGTGGACCTTGGTACCCGCGCGGCTGGCGAGCGTGGCCACCACCTCGTTGGTGTTCATGTTGGAGGAGGTGCCGGACCCGGTCTGGAACACGTCGATCGGGAACTCACCATCGTGCTTCCCGTCGATCACCTCCTGGGCGGCCGCAACGATCGCCTCCGAGATCTCCCCATCGAGCACGCCCAGTTCGCGGTTCGCGATCGCCGCCGCCCGCTTGATCTGGCCCAGCGCATGGATGTGGCGCGGGGAGAGCCCGCGCCCGGAGATGGGGAAGTTCTCCACGGCTCGCTGGGTCTGGGCGGCGTACAGCGCGTCCGCGGGGACGCGAACCTCACCCATGGTGTCGTGTTCGATGCGGTACTCGGTCACGGTTCCTCCGTTGCTCGTTCCTTGGTGTGCTTCTTACCTACGTGGCACCTCTGCCAGACATCAGTGGGGGGCGTACGGGCTCACGATCACGTCAACCCGCTGGAACTCCTTCACATCGGAGTAGCCCGTGGTGGCCATCGCGCGCCGCAGGGCGCCCACCATGTTGGTGGTGCCATCGGCGGACTGCGAGGGCCCGTGCAGGATCTCCTCGAGCGTGCCCACGGTGCCCACATTCACGCGCTCGCCGCGCGGCAGCACCGGGTGGTGGGCCTCCACGCCCCAGTGGTAGCCGCCGCCGGGAGCCTCCGCAGCACGCGCCAACGCGGCCCCCATCATCACGGCGTCCGCGCCGCACGCCACGGCCTTCACCAAGTCCCCCGAACGCGAGACGGACCCGTCCGCGATCACGTGCACGTAGCGTCCCCCGGATTCGTCCAGGTAGTCCCGACGCGCTGCTGCCACGTCCGCGACCGCCGTCGCCATGGGCACGTGGATCCCGAGCGCCTGGCGGGTGGTGTACGCCGCCCCTCCCCCGAAGCCCACCAGCACGCCCGCCGCGCCCGTGCGCATGAGGTGCAGGGCCGCGGTGTAGGTGGCCGCGCCGCCCACGATCACGGGAACGTCCAGCTCGTAGATGAAGCGCTTCAGGTTCAGCGGCTCGCGGTTGGAGGAGACGTGCTCGGCGGAGACCGTGGTCCCGCGGATCACGAACAGGTCCACCCCCGCCTCCACCACCGTGCGCCAGAACTCCTGGGTCCGCTGGGGCGAGAGTGCGCCGGCCACCGTCACGCCCGCCGCCCGGATCTCCGCCAAACGCGCCGAGATCAGCTCCGGCTTCACCGGCTCGGAGTAGATCTCCTGCATCCGCAGCGTGACCCTCTCCCCCTCGAGCGCGGCGATCTCCGCGAACTGCTCCGTGGGGTCCTCGTAGCGCGTCCACAGGCCCTCGAGGTTCAGCACCCCGATCCCGCCCAGGCGGCCGAGCTCGATCGCCGTGGCCGGACTCATCGAGGAGTCCATCGGGGCGCCCATGATGGGCGTCTCCACGTGGTAGGCGTCGATCTGCCAGGAGACCGCGACGTCCTCCGGATCACGCGTCCTGCGCGAGGGAACGATCGCCACATCATCCAGCGAGTACGCCCTCCGGCCGCGCTTGCCCCGCCCGATCTCCACTTCGTTGCTCACCCCCCAACCCTATCCCGTGAGGGTGCGTCAGAATCTCCGGAATCTTCCTCTGGGGCCGCCGCATCTTCC
>JAUNRP010000271.1 GCA_030544165.1 bacterium | reverse complement strand
CCTCCCCTTTCCCCGTCAGGTGCGGGTGGCGTCCCATTCCCGACGACGGCGCCTCCCCCTTCCGCGTCGGGTGCGGTGGGCGGCGCTCCGAGTGCCGTCAGGATCGCGCCGGCGAGGGCGGGTCCGATACCGCGCACCTCCGCCACCTCCTCGAGGTGCGCTGCCCGGATCCTCTTGACCGAGCCGAATCGCTTCAACAGGGCCTTGGCACGGGCCGGCCCCACCCCGGGGATGCCGTCCAGGGCGGAGGTGGTCATCCCCTTGGTGCGGCGGGCCCGGTGGCGGGAGACGGCGAAGCGGTGGGCCTCGTCGCGCACGCGCTGGAGGAGGTAGAGGCCCTCGGATCCGCGTGGGAGCACCACCGGGAACGGGTCGCCGGGGAACCAGACCTCCTCCAGCCGCTTGGCGAGTGAGACCACGGGGACGTTCTCCCCGAGCTCGGCGAGCACGGCCGCAGCGGCCTCCACCTGGGGGGCGCCGCCATCGATCACGAGGAGGCCCGGCTCGTAGGCGAACGCGCGCACCTCGGGAGACGACGCCGAGACCTCCCCGCTCTCGCTCTCACTGGGGGTGGGACTGCCGCCGCCGGAGACCCCTGCATTTTCGCCCGCGCCCGGGGGCTCTTCTGGCGCGGAGCTGGCGCCGTCGTCGTCGATGCGGCGGGAGAACCTGCGCCTGAGGACCTCGGCGAGTGCGGCGGTATCGTCCCGTGCGCCCGCGCCGTCCTCGCCGCGCACGTTGAAGGTGCGGTAGTCGCGCTTGCGCGGGATGGCGTCCTCGAACACCACCATGGAGCCCACCTGGTAGGTGCCCTGGGTGTGGGAGATGTCGTAGCACTCGATCCGCAGCGGCGGTTCGGGCAGTCCGAGGTCGCGCTGGAGTTCCTCGATCGCGCGGGAGCGGGAGGCGAGGTCCGAGCCGCGGCGGAGTTTCTCGGAGGCGAGCGCCTCCTTCGCGTTGGCCTCCACGGTCTCCATGAGCGCGCGCTTGTCCCCGCGCTGCGGGACACGGAGGTCCACGTGGCTGCCGCGGATGGTGCGGAGCCACTCGCGCATGGTGGGGGCATCGGCGGGGAGGACGGGGACGAGGATCTCACGGGGGACGCCGAGTTCGGTGTCGGTGCCCTCGGCGGCGGGACCGTAGGCCTGGGAGAGGAGGCGCTCCACGAGCTCGGCGGGCGGGGCGTCGTCCGCGCGGTCCGTGATCCAGCCGCGCTGGCCGCGCACCCGCCCGTCCCGGACGTAGAAGACCTGGACGGAGGCCTGGAGCTCGTCCGTGACGAGGGCGAAGATGTCTGCGTCCGTTCCCGGTGGGAGCACCACCACGTTGCGTTGGAGGACGCGCTCGAGGGCGTTCAGGTCATCCCGGCGGCGGGCGGCGGTCTCGTAGTCCTGGGAGGCGGCGGCCTCGCGCATCTCGGCGGTGAGGCGGCGGATCACCGGCGCGGAGTTGCCGGCCATGAAGTCGCAGAGCCGCTGCGCCAGTTCGCGGTGCTCGGCGGCGCTGACGCGGCCCACGCAGGGGGCGGCGCACTTGTCGATGTAGCCGAGCAGGCAGGGGCGCCCGGAGTTGGCCGCCCGCCGGTAGACGCCGGTGGAGCAGGAGCGCACGGGGAAGACCCGGAGCAGGAGGTCCAGGGTCTCCCGGAGCGCGCCCACGTTGGGGTAGGGGCCGAAGTAGCGGTTGCCGCGCGTGTGGGTGCCGCGGGTGACGAAGACCCTCGGCACCTCTTCGGCCATGGTGACCGCGAGGTAGGGGTAGGACTTGTCATCCCGGAAGACCACGTTGAACCGGGGCGCGAACTCCTTGATCCACGTGTACTCGAGCGTGAGCGCCTCCGCCTCGGTCTCCACCGTGGTCCACTGCACCGAACTCGCGGTGGTGACCATGCTGGCCGTGCGGGGGTGGAGCCGGGAGACGGGCTGGAAGTAGTTGGCGAGCCGGGCGCGGAGGTTACGGGCCTTGCCCACGTAGAGCACGCGTCCGGCCGGATCGCGGAAACGGTAGACACCCGGGGACGTGGGCACGTTCCGGGGGCGGTAGCTCGCGGGATCGGCCATGGAGCGAGCCTAGGTGCTGAGCACGGGGCCCAGGAACTGGCCGGTGTAGGAGCCCTTCACCTTCGCCACCTGCTCCGGGGTGCCGGTGGCCACGATCTCCCCTCCCCCGCCGCCGCCCTCCGGGCCGAGGTCCACCACCCAGTCCGCGCTCTTGATCACGTCCAGGTTGTGCTCGATCACGATCACGGTGTTGCCCTTGTCCACGAGGCCCTGGAGCACGAGGAGGAGCTTGCGGATGTCCTCGAAGTGGAGCCCGGTGGTGGGCTCGTCCAACACATAGATGGTGCGGCCGGTGGCACGGCGCTGGAGTTCGGTGGCGAGCTTGACCCGCTGCGCCTCGCCGCCGGAGAGCGTGGTGGCCGACTGGCCGAGGCGCACGTAGCCGAGGCCCACCGAGACGAGGGTGTCCAGGTGGCGGGCGATCCGCTGGACGGGGCGGAAGAACTCGGCGGCCTCCACGATCGGCATGTTGAGCACGTCCGCCACGGACTTGTCCTTGTAGTGCACCTCGAGGGTCTCGCGGTTGTAGCGGGCCCCCTGGCAGACCTCGCACGGCACGTACACGTCCGGGAGGAAGTTCATCTCGATCTTGAGCGTGCCATCCCCCTTGCAGGCCTCGCAGCGCCCGCCCTTGACGTTGAAGGAGAAGCGGCCGGGGCCGTAGCCGCGGACCTTGGCCTCCTGGGTCTCCGAGAAGAGGGTGCGCACGTGGTCCCACACGCCGGTGTAGGTGGCCGGGTTGGAGCGCG
>JAUNRP010000270.1 GCA_030544165.1 bacterium | reverse complement strand
GAGCGGGTCCTCGAGCTATACTCGGGAGCGGGGCTGTTCACCGTTCCCCTGGCGGAGGCGGTGGGTCCGCGCGGTCGGGTCTCGGCGCTGGAGGGGGCGAGGGCCGCGGTGGAGGACGCGCGCGCCAACCTCTCGCGGCATCCCCAGGCGCGCGTCGAGGTGGCTCGCGTGGACGGGAGGCGAGTGGCGGCGCACAGGGGAGCGATCGACGTCGTGGTGCTGGACCCACCGCGGTCCGGGGCAGGGGGAGCGGTGACGGCGGCGCTGCTGGAGAAGGCGCCGGCGCGGATCGTGTACGTGGCGTGTGATCCGGCGGCGCTCGCGCGGGACCTGAAGGCGTTGGTGGGTGCGTACGCGGTGGAGACGGTGCAGGCGTTCGACCTGTTCCCGTCCACGCACCACATGGAGATGGTGGTGGGGCTCGTTCGTCGGTGAGGGGGCGGAGGGTGCCGGGTGAGTGCGGGGCGAGTGGCGGACAGCGCGGCGCGCCCCCACTAGGCTGGACACGAGGGCTACTGCAAAGTATCTTGATGTCGAGATAAATTCCTGTTGGGCCAAAGGAGAGCACCCGTGGACAGCTTCAACTCAGCCGCCGATCTGAAGGTTGGCGAGGCAACGTACCGGATCAACCGCCTCGATGCCGTGCCGGGCCTGGAGTCGCTCCCCTTCAGCCTGAAGGTGCTCGCCGAGAACCTCCTGCGCACGGAGGACGGCGCGAACGTGACTGCGGACCACATCCGCGCGCTCGCCGAGTGGGACCCTGAGGCGGTCTCGGAGACCGAGATCCAGTTCACGCCCGCGCGCGTGGTGATGCAGGACTTCACGGGCGTTCCCTGTGTGGTGGACCTCGCCACGATGCGTGAGGCGATGGCGGACCTGGGTGGCGACCCCTCCAAGATCAACCCGCTTGCGCCGGCGGAGCTGGTGATCGACCACTCCGTGCAGATCGATGTGTTCGGTACGCGCGATGCGTTCCGGAAGAACGTGGAGATCGAGTACGGGCGTAACAGGGAGCGCTACCAGTTCCTGCGCTGGGGGCAGGGCGCGTTCGACGACTTCAAGGTGGTGCCGCCGGGCACCGGAATCGTGCACCAGGTCAACATCGAGTACCTGGCGCGCGTGGTCATGACCCGCGAGGTGGACGGCGTGCTGGCGGCCTACCCGGACACGTGTGTGGGCACCGACTCGCACACCACCATGGTCAACGGCCTGGGCGTGCTCGGCTGGGGCGTGGGTGGAATCGAGGCGGAGGCGGCCATGCTCGGCCAGCCGGTCTCGATGCTGATCCCGCGCGTGGTGGGCTTCAAGCTCTCCGGCTCCATCCCCTCCGGCGTGACGGCCACGGACGTGGTGCTCACCATCACCCAGATGCTGCGCTCGCATGGCGTGGTGGGCAAGTTCGTTGAGTTCGACGGCGAGGGCGTGGGTGAGGTTCCGTTGGCGAACCGCGCCACCATCGGCAACATGTCCCCGGAGTTCGGCTCCACGGCGGCCATGTTCCCGATCGACGAGGAGACCATGGCGTACCTGCGCCTTACCGGCCGCTCCGAGGAGCAGCTCGCGCTGGTGGAGGCGTACGCCAAGGAGCAGGGGCTGTGGCACGATCCCTCGCGTGAGGTGAAGTTCTCCGAATACCTCGAGCTGGACCTCTCCACCGTGGTGCCCTCGATCGCCGGTCCCAAGCGGCCCCAGGACCGGATCGAGCTCACGGACGCGAAGGCCTCCTTCCGCCGGGTGCTGCCTGACTACGCGAAGGCGGGCGGGAACGGCTCGTACAAGAGCGAGTTGGACCAGGCGGTGGCGGGCACGTTCCCGGCCTCCGATCCGGTCAAGTTCTCCACCCTCGATGACGAGAAGGCTCCGGTGGAGCCCCAGCACGGGGATGCGGCGGCCACGCGGCTCCGCCACCCGGTGGCCGTCACGCTGGCTGATGGCACCGAGACCGAGCTGGACCACGGCAAGGTGGCGATCGCCTCCATCACCTCGTGCACCAACACCTCCAACCCGTCCGTGATGCTGGCCGCCGCGCTGCTGGCGCGCAATGCGAACCGGCGTGGCCTCACCTCCAAGCCGTGGGTGAAGACCTCCATGGCGCCGGGCTCGCAGGTGGTCAACGACTACTACGAGAAGGCGGGGCTGTGGCCCGATCTGGAGGCGCTCGGCTTCCACCTGGTGGGCTTCGGCTGCACCACCTGCATCGGCAACTCCGGGCCGCTCCCGGAGGAGGTCTCCGAGGTGGTCAACGCCAACGACCTCGCGGTGGTCTCCGTGCTCTCCGGGAACCGGAACTTCGAGGGCCGGATCAACCCGGACGTGAAGATGAACTACCTCGCCTCCCCGCCGCTCGTGATCGCGTACGCGCTGGCGGGCACCATGGACTTCGACTTCGAGACCGAGGCCCTGGGGGTGGATGGCGACGGGAACGAGGTGTTCCTCGCGGACATCTGGCCGGACCCGGCAGAGGTGCAGGCCACGATCGATGCCTCGATCAACCGGGAGATGTTCTCCGAGTCCTACTCGGACGTGTTCGCCGGGGATGACCAGTGGCGATCCCTCGAGACCCCGGATGGGGACACCTTCACCTGGGACCCGGACTCCACGTACGTGCGCAAGCCCTCCTACTTCGAGGGCATGGAGATGGAGCCCGAGCCGGTTGCGGACATCTCGGGTGCGCGGGTGCTGGCGAAGCTGGGCGACTCCGTGACCACGGACCACATCTCTCCGGCCGGTGCCATCAAGGAGGACTCGCCCGCGGGCGCGTACCTGAAGGAGAACGGGGTGGAGCGCAAGGACTTCAACTCCTACGGCTCGCGCCGCGGCAACCACGAGGT
>JAUNRP010000269.1 GCA_030544165.1 bacterium | reverse complement strand
GTGCGAGCGGGGCGTGGGTGCCGTCGTCGGGGATGCGGGGGAGCAGGGGGCCGGAGCGGGCGGACTAGGATTGGGGGATGGCCTCGATCCTCTCTGCCGTCGCGTGGCCGTACGCGTCGGGCCCGCGTCACATCGGACACGTTGCCGGCTTCGGCATCCCCTCGGATGTCTTCTCCCGGTACATGCGGATGGCGGGGCACGAGGTGCTGATGGTCTCCGGGACCGATGAGCACGGGACCCCCATCCTCGTGGCCGCGGACCAGCAGGGAGTGGGGCCGCGCGAGCTGGCGGACGCCAACAACGAGGTGATCGTGGGGGACCTCACCAAGCTCGGCCTCTCCTACGACCTGTTCACGCGCACCACCACCACCAACCACTACGAGGTGGTGCAGAACATGTTCCGCGTGGTGCGGGACAACGGCTACCTGGTGGAGCAGACCACGCAGGCGGCCGTCTCGCCGAGTACGGGACGCACGCTGCCGGACCGCTACATCGAGGGCACCTGCCCGATCTGCGGGTACACCGGCGCGCGCGGGGACCAGTGCGACAACTGCGGCAACCAGTTGGACGCCACGGACCTGATCGAGCCGCGCTCGCGGGTGAACGGTGAGACCCCCAAGTTCATCGACACCACCCACTACTTCCTGGACCTGCCCGCGCTCGCGGACGCGCTCCAGGAGTTCCTGGACGAGCGCGAGGCCACGGGCCTGTGGCGTCCGAATGTGATCAAGTTCAGCCAGCACATCCTGGACGAGATCCGCCCGCGTGCGATCACCCGTGACATCGACTGGGGGATCCCGGTTCCGGGCTGGGAGGACCAGCCCACCAAGCGCCTCTACGTGTGGTTCGACGCCGTGATCGGCTACCTCTCCGCCTCGATCGAGTGGGCGCGCCGCAGCGGGGACCCGGAGGCGTGGCGGCGGTGGTGGAACGATCCGGAGGCGAAGTCCTACTACTTCATGGGCAAGGACAACATCGTCTTCCACAGCCAGATCTGGCCGGCCGAACTGCTGGGCTACAACGGGGCGGGGAGTCGCGGCGGGGAGCCGGGGCCCTACGGGGTGCTCAACCTGCCCACGGACGTGGTCTCCTCCGAGTACCTCACGATGGAGGGCGACAAGCTGTCCACCTCGCGCGGCGTGGTGATTCTGGTGGGCGACTTCCTCGAGCGCTACCAGGTGGACGCGCTGCGCTACTTCATCGCGGTGGCCGGCCCGGAGAACCAGGACTCGGACTTCACGTGGTCCGAGTTCCTGCGGCGCACCAACTCCGAGCTGGTGGCGGCGTGGGGGAACCTGGTGAACCGGACGGCGGCGATGATCGCGAAGAACATCGGGGAGATCCCCGAGCCGGGCGCGCTCGAGCCGATCGATGAGGAGCTCCTCGCCGCGGTGCGCGGCGGGTTCGCCACCGTGGGGGAGCACATCGAGAACCACCGCTTCAAGGCCGGCATCAACGAGGTGATGCGCCTCGTGGGCGAGGCCAACGCCTACGTGGCCCGCACCGAGCCGTTCAAGCTGAAGGGGGAGGACCAGCAGGAGCGCCTGCGCACCGTGCTCCACACCCTCGCCACCGCGGTGGTGAACCTGGACCTGATGTTCGCTCCCTACCTGCCGCACTCCTCCAACGCGATCGACGCGCTGTTCGGCGGCACGGGCGAGATCGCCCCGCTGCCGCGCACCGAGCAGGTGGAGGACCTCGGCGGAGGGCCCGCCCACCTGGTGATCACCGGGGACTACTCCGGGGTTCCGGCGTGGGAGCCGCGGGAGGCGGTGATCGGGGCGCCGATCGCCAAGCCCACCCCCGTGTTCACCAAGCTGGACGAGGGGATCGTGGCCGAGGAGCTGGCGCGCATGGGGCTGGAGGCCTGATCCGCGCACATGGCCAGGAACAAACCCGTCTCATTCCCGCCCGAGGCTGACGAGCTCCCCTCGCCGGTGGTGGACAACCACACCCACTTCCCCGAGCAGGGGGATGACACGGTGGAGCTCCCGGACGGGGTGGCCTCCCTTCCGGTGGACGTGCAGATCGAGCGGGCGCAACGCGCCGGGATCGTGGGCATCATCCACTCCGGATGCGAGTACCCGGGCCTCGAGCATGCGGTGGAGCTCGCCCGCGACTGGGCGCCGATCGCCGCGGCGATCGCCATCCACCCCAACGAGGCACCCCGCCACGCCGGCATCACGGAGACCGCTCCCGATGGCTGGGAACAGGAGCTCGCCCCCCACCACGCAGAGGTCTCCCTCGAGGACGCGATCGCCCGGGTAGCGGAACTCGCGCGCGCGAACCCCGAGCAGGTGGTGGCGATCGGTGAGACCGGGATGGACCTGTACCGGACGGCAGCCGGCGGCGTCGAGGCGCAGAAGAGGTCCTTCCGGGAGCACATCGTCCTCGCCAAGGAGTTGGGCCTACCCCTGCAGATCCACAACCGGGAGGCGAACGCCGAGGTTCTCGAGGTGCTGCTGCGGGACGGCGCCCCCGAGCGCACCGTGTTCCACTGCTTCTCCGGTGATGCCGAGTTCGCGAAGGTCCTGAACGAGCACGGGTGGTACGCCAGCTTCGCCGGGCCCATCACGTTCAGGGCCAACGAGGACCTCCGCGCCGCGGCCCGCGCCATGGACCGGGACCACGTGCTGGTGGAGACGGACGCCCCCTACCTCACCCCGGCCCCCTATCGCGGACGCCCGAACGCCCCCTACGTCATGACGCACACGGTTCGGGCCGTGGCCCAGGAGATAGGGATGGAGCTCACCCCGGCGTGCCAGACGATCCTCGCCACCACCCGCAGGGTGTACGGGGACGGGTTCACGGCGGCCTGACCGGCCCGCACGGGCCGGGGCGGCCCGCACGTGCCG
>JAUNRP010000268.1 GCA_030544165.1 bacterium | reverse complement strand
TGCCCGCGCGTTACGCCTGCTCGGGATCTCCCGCCAGCCACTCATCCACCTCGCCCAGCCACCCGCGCTTGTCCACCTCCGGCGCGAAGGAGGCCCGGATCGAGTCCCGCGCGAGCTGGGCGAGCGCGGCGTCGTCGAGACCGAGTTCGCGGGCGAACTCGTACTGGTCGGTGAGGCGGGCGAGGAACAGGAGCGGATCGTCCGCCCCGAGGGCCACCTGCGCACCGGCCCGCACGAGCTGGAGGAGGGGGACGTCCTCCGGATCGTCGTAGACGCCGAGCGAGATGTTGGAGACGGGGCAGACCTCGAACGCGATCCCATCGTCCACGAGCCGGGCGAGCAGGCCGGGATCCTCCGTGGCGCGCACGCCGTGACCGAGCCGGGAGGGCTTGAGGTGGGCCACCACATCCCGCACGTGCTCCGGGCCCAGCAGTTCGCCGCCGTGGGGCACGGCCGGCAGTCCGGCCCGCGCGGCGATCGCGAACGCGCCGGTGTACTCGGAGGTCTCCCCGCGTCGCTCATCGTTGGAGAGCCCAAACCCCACCACCTGGCCGGGGCCGTCCCCGGCGTGCTTCGCGGCCAGCCGCGCGAGCACGCGGGCGTCCATCGGGTGCCGGATCCGTGAGGCTGCCACCACCACCCCCACCTGCACACCGGTGTCCCGGGAGGCCGCGGCCGCCTCATCCAGGATGATCTCGAGCGCAGGGGTGAGACCGCCCACGTCCGCCGCGTACGAGCTCGGCTCCACCTGGATCTCCAGGCGCCGCGAGCCCTCGGCGGCATCGTCCTCCGCCGCCTCCCGCACCACGCGCCGCAGCGCATCCTCACCACGCACCACCGCGCGGGCCGCATCGTACTGGCGCTGGAAGCGGAACCACCCCCTCTGATCGGCGGGAACGCGCAGCGCCTCGGCATCAGTGAGGGACTCCGGAAGCCGTACGCCGCGGGCCTCGGCCATCTGCTGCAGGCTGGCAGTGCGCAGGGATCCCGTGAAGTGCAGGTGGAGGTGCGCCTTGGGGAGCCGGGCCAGATCGCGCATCGCCTCCCATTCTCGCCCATCCCGAACAACCGACCGCAACGCGAGCGCACCGGCTCCAATCGCGCGCCGGCCGCCCTCCCCGTGGTGAACTAGGGGAATGACGGCGATGAGTGAGCTCGATCAGGTCGAACTCCTGACGGGGGAGGGCGCCGCCGAACTCCTCGTGAAGGCGCTCGGCACCGAGGGCGCCGAGATCCTCGACTGGCGCGTGGACTCCCTCCACCACCGCCCCGCCGCCGGCGTCTCCGTGGGCTACGAACTCCACGTCCGCGCCGCGGACGGCTCCCAGTCCACCCAGTACGTCTGCGCCACCACCGCGCGCATCACGGGTGCGGACACCCCCGGCCTCGTCCGCCTGGACCACGCCGAGGGGCTCGTGCGCGTCCACATGTGGCGCCACCCGCACGATCCCGAACTCCCGGACCTCCCCCCCGCCTGCGACGCCGCCGCCATGTCCGCCGTCATGGGCCAGCCCGTCACGCCCGTGATGGTCACCTACCGGCCCACCCGCCGCTGCGTCCTCCGTCTCGACGGCGGGGCCGGCCCCCTTGCATTCGTGAAGGTGGTGCGGCCCAAGATCGCCGCGGACCTCGTCTCACGCCACCAGATGCTCGCTGGCGCGGGAGTCCCCGTTCCGCAGGTGATCCACTCCACCGAGTCCGGGCTGGTGGTGCTCACCATCGCCTCCGGTGTTCCGCTCGCCAACTTCCTCGCGGCCGGGCTCGCGGATCCCGTTGCCACGTTCGATGCGGCCCACGCGGTGCTCCAGGCCCTGCCCCCGCAGATGATGTCCCTCCCGGCGCATCCCTCCTGGGCGGACCGGGTGGACTTCTACGCCCACGCCGCCGCCACCGCCATTCCGGATCGCGCTGATGAGGCCAACGGACTCGCGCGAACCGTCACGGCCATGATGGGCTCCTCCGATCCGGGGCCCCTGGTCACCACGCACGGAGACTTCTACGAGGCGAACCTCTTCATGCGCGGGCCCGAACAGGTGGCCACACTCCTGGACGTGGACTCCGTGGGCCCGGGCTACCGGGTGGACGACATCGCGTGCATGCTCGGCCACGTCTCCGTGCTCCCCCACCTCGCCCCCGCCGTCTACCCGCATGTGGGCGGGATCCTGGAGACGTGGTGGCAGCGCGCGCTCGGGTTCTACGATGCGCGCGCGCTCGCGGCCCGCGCGGCGGCGGTGACGCTCTCGCTGGTCTCGGGTGCGAAGAAGCCGAATGGCACCGAGTGGCGCCGCGATGGGGATGGCCGCCTCGATGAGGCACTCCGCTGGATCGAGCGCGTCAGCTAGCGGACTCGACTCGGGAAGTTCTAAGAGACCTCTCATCACTCTCTCCTTGGCGCTTCATCCCTGCGCTGGAGGATTGGGGCATCAGGAAACGTGCCCAAGGAGTGGAGAC
The DNA here is from genome assembly GCA_030544165.1 of bacterium. Lineage (GTDB taxonomy): Bacteria > Actinomycetota > Actinomycetes > Actinomycetales > Actinomycetaceae > JAAZBW01. Next base: position 412 of record JAUNRP010000268.1, on the reverse strand, counting down.
CATGCAGGCAAGCAAGACGTGGATCGTGACCGGGTCCCTCGCCACCCTCGTGGTGGCCGGACTCGCGGGCGCCGCCACCGCCCAGAACGAGCGCACCGACCAGGGACTCGGCGAATCACTCTCGGTTCCCGCCGGCCCCGCAACTCCGGTGGCGGTTCCCCCCGCGTTTGGTGGTCCGGGCTCGGCCACGGACTCCGCCCTCACCCCCGGCGAGGCCGTCTCGATGAAGGCGCGGGGAGACCTGACAGGCATGACCTTCTCCGCCCAGACCACCGTCTCCGCCGCGAGTGCGGCCACGGCGGTCTCGACCGTCTCGGCGCCGTCCGCCCAGTCTGCGGCGCAGCCCGCTCCGGCACCGGCGCCGGCCCCTGCCCCTGCCCCGGCTCCGGCACCTGCACCCGCGCCGGCCCCC
>JAUNRP010000267.1 GCA_030544165.1 bacterium | reverse complement strand
GGGTGCCGTGGGGGGTGCGGGCGCCGTGGGGCCGGGTGCCGCCGCGCTCACCCGCGGGGAGAGCGCCAGCCCGTACCCGATCAACGTGAAGGAGCCCAGGCAGGCCCCCACCGCGTATCCGATCACGGCGCCCCACTGGCCCAGGATCGGGGTGGCCACGAACAGCACGATCGCCCCGATCACGAACGCTACCAACCACACGGTGGCGTGGAGCCGCTGATAGCCCACCGCCGCGAGGTAGGAGGTGGGAACGGCCATCAGTGACATGACCAGGACGATCAGGAGGAGCGCGCGCATCACATCGGCTCCCGCGATGTACTCCTCGCGGAAGAAGGGTGGGCGCAGCAGGAAGGGCGTGATCCAGATCAGGAGGCCGAACACCACCACGAACCCCACGGAGGAGACCAGGAAGATCTTGCGGTGCGAGGCCCGGATGACCTCCGGTGCGAGGTTCCGGATGCGGGAGAAGTGCGGCACCAGGATCTGGTTGAGGGCGAGCGCCAGCAGGTTCGCCGGCGTGGCCAGGGAGAGTGCCACCGCGAAGTAGCCGGCGTTGGGCGCGTCCCAGGCGCGGACCAGCACCATGGTCAGGGAGAGGAGCCCCCCGGAGGCGATCGCGGCCACGGCGCTGTCCCGGGTGAAGAGGAGGACCTCGCGGCGCAAGTCCGCAGGCGGCTCGGGATCCTGCTCGCGCGGCCAGTTCAGGAGCGTGAAGGCCAGGTAGCCCGCGGCGAGCGGGAGGATGAGGGCCCAGTGGACCCTTCCGAGCACCACCAGCACGAGCGCTCCCAGCGAGACGGCCGATGAGATGGCGTCCCACACCGTGGCGCGGATGATCTCGTCCCGGCCCAACAGGGCGCCGCGGGTGAACACGTAGCCGCCGTAGCTGGCCACCAGGATCGCGGTTCCGAACGCCGCCCACGGATCGGCCACCAGCATCCACGCCACCACCCCGCCGGCCGGGGCGAGCACCACCAGGGAGAGGATGAAGGACCTGCGGATCACAGTCATGGCGGGGGCAGCCTCCCCCGGGATCGGGAGGTACCGGGTGGCCCCGATCCCGGCGGGCTGCGGCCACACCAGGGCCGCGAACACGGCCACCGAGAGGAGCGCATTGACGTCACCCACCTCCTCCGCGCCCACGAAGTTGGCCACCACCCAGGTGTAGGCGAACCGGGCCACCCCCTGGATGGCCATGCCCACGGCGGTGACCACCGCCCGCGAGACCACGGTCTGTGGCGTCCTAGCCACGGCCACCACCAACGAGTGAGGCGAAGAGATCGTGGTACTTCTGCGCGATCACAGCGGGGCTGTAGCGTTCCTCAGCCCGGGTTCGTGCCAGGGAGGAGAGGTGGGAGCGCTCAGCATCGGTGAGCGAGCAGTAGAGGGCGAGGGCCTCCGCCAGCGCGTCCACCGAGCCGGGCTCCACCACGAACCGGGGATCGTCCGCGAACTCGGGCGTGCTCCCCACGCGGGTGGTGATCACCGGAATCCCCTCGGCCGCGGCCTCCGTTCCCACCAGCGGGAGTGTCTCCCCGTAGAGGGAGGAGATGACGAGCGCGGCGGAGTCCGCGAGGACTCGTTCCGGATGGTCCGTGGGGCCCTCGAGCGTGATCCGCCCCTCCCCCACCAACTCCAGAGCCCGCGCGTCCCCCACCTCCATCTCCTCGGCGCTCACCCCCGGCCCCACAGCCCGCAACACCCACTCGGGGTACCGGTCCGCGATCCGGGCGAATGCCGCGAACAGCACCGCGTGCCCCTTCACCGGGTGGTTGCGCCCAATGGAGCAGAACACCCGGGACGCCGCGGAGAAGGAGGGTGCCGGAGGGATCTCCGCCCCGTTCAGGATGGGCTCCACCACGTTGCGGTACCGGTAGCGGCGGGCGAACTTCGCCATGGCCGGTGAGTCGGAGGTGGGGATCACGGCGGCGAACCGGAAGGAGAGCAGTCCCACGGCGCGCGCGATCAGCTTGGTGAGCGGGTGGTCGCCGGGACCGAAGCCGTGCGTGTGCAGTGTGGTGACCCTGGGAACCCTGGTGCGCGCCAGTGCGGTGATGAGGTCCGCGTGGAACATGTGCGAGGTGATCACGTCCGGCTTCTCCGCCCGGATCACCCGCTCCAGCTTCCGCACCATCCCGGGGATGTTGCGAGATGACGGGGAGACGTCCAGGTAGTGCACCCGATCGAACGATGCCTCGAGCCGATCACTGAGGCTCCCCCGGCCCAGGATGACCACCAGCACCCGCTCTGCTCCGGGGGGCCAGTTCCTCCCGATGGCCGCCACGAGCCGCTCGGCGCCTCCCACCAGGGCGTCCGTCATCACGAACATCGTCCGCACCCGGCCACCTCCGCTCCTCGGACACCCCGTCCACGGCTCCATGGTAGGCGGAGGGCGCACGCGGATAGGGTTCAGCCATGCGCATCGCGTTCGTGGTCAACAACTACCCGCCCCGTTCGGGGGGTGTGGAGTTCCACGTGGCCGCCCTCGCCCGCCACCTCACGGGCCGCGGTCACGAGGTCACGGTGGTCACCCTCGCGGAGCGGCCGAGCGTGACCACGGAGGACGGCATCCACGTCATCCGCCTGAGGGAACGCCTCCGCATCGGTGATGTGCTCGGCTTCCCCCCACCGGGCACCGCCCGCCGCCTCCGCCAGATGTTCCGCGCCCGCGGGATCGAACTCGTCTCCGTCCACACCCGCTTCTTCCCGCTCACCTGGCTGGGCGTGGACGCCGCGCGGGCCACCGGGATCCCGGTGATCCTCACCGAGCACGGCTCGGACCACGTGAGCTCGGACTCCCGTCTCATCTCCTCTGCCGCGCGCGGCGTGGACCAGACGCTCGGCCGCCGTGCCCTGAAACGGGCGGACCAGGTCCTCGCGGTCTCGG
>JAUNRP010000266.1 GCA_030544165.1 bacterium | reverse complement strand
ACCCCGAACGGCAGCACCACGAGCGAACCGAACCGCAGATACCACGGCGAGATCCCGAGGTGACGGCCCACCCCGGCCCACACGCCAGCAAGAACCCGGCCCTCCACGGGACGGAGGAGTCGGGGAGCAGGCGAGGTGGCGTCGTCGGGAGAATGGACGCCGCTCCCACCGGTGGGGAGGGGCGCCACGCGTCCCAGGTCAGGTGATGTGGTCACACCCCGATGGTGGCACGCGCGCGGCCTCCGCGGGCCGGAACACCCGCAGGTCCGGGGCACTCTCAGGGTCCAATCAGGGATCAATCAGGGGTGTTCGTGGTGGGCGGGGACCACCGGGGGCACCAGAGTGGAGGGCATGGAACAGCTAGCCGAGCACACCCGGTCAGGTGCGAATTCGCGCACCCTCGAGCGCCACCCGTCGGACCGCTGGGTTGGAGGGATCGCAGCCGGTCTGGCCGAGCGATGGGGCATCGATCCCGCACTTGTGCGCGTGATCGTCCTCCTCGCCTCGCTGGTGAGCGGGCTCGGGCTGATCGCCTACGGGCTCGGCTGGCTGTTCCTGCGCGACTCCCGCACCGGCACCTCCGCCGCGCGCGATCTGCTGCAGGGCCGCCCGAGCGCCGCCGTGCCGCTCGGGGCCGCCCTGGTGCTCGTGGGCCTCATCCGGCCGCTCTACTGGGGCACGCCGCTGCCGTGGCACTCCCCCTACCATTCCGGCGGAGGGAACGTGTTCGCGCTGGTCACCGGCTGGCTCGCCCTCCTGTTGATCGGCGCGGTGATCGCCGCGGTGGTCCTCTCCCGCCGTTCGGCGCGCCGTTCATTCCCCGACGACGCGGCCCACGTCCCGTACACCGGTTCGCCCTCCGCTGGGGGTGCGGGGGGAGGCGCAGAGTTCGCCGGTGACGGTGGCGCGGGCGCGTGGGAAGGTCCTGGGGGCGCGGCGGACTGGGCTGGGCCTGGTGCTGGTTCTGGCTCTGGTGCGGGTGCGGGTGCTGGCGCGGGCGTGCCCTACCCCACCGGCGGCGCGCCGGCGGATCCCGAGCTGGCCGCCCGGGCGGCTGCGGCGCGGCTTCCCCGGGTTCGCGAGCCCCGGGTGCGGGCGCCGGGGCCGGGCCGCAGGATCTCCGCCGGGATCGGGGCGCTGGCACTCCTCGGGGTGGCGGTGGTCCTGGTGCTGCACGCGGAGCGGATCACGCTCGCCACCGTGCTCCTCGCAGCGGGCGTGGCGCTGGCCGCACTCGCGCTCGGGGTGCTCATCTCCGGGGTGCGGGGCCGGCGCGGGGGCTGGATGACCGGGCTCACGGTGCTCCTGGCGCCCCTCGTGATGGTGGCCGTGGCACTGGTGCCGATGCTCCCGCGCGCGGTGCTCCTCGATCTCCCCCTGAACGCCTCGGGTGGGGCGGCGGCGCCCGGCGAGCCCATCCGCATCGCGGTGGGTGACATGAGCTTCAGCAACGCCGGGGACGCCGAGGTGGTGATGGGGTTCGGGTACCTCAGCCTCTCGATCGATCCCGAGGATGCCGTGCGGATCGAACTCGATCCGGGCGTGGTGGACGTGAGCGCCTGGGACTTCACCGGGTGGAAGGTGGAGGTGAATGGGCAGCTCTACGACCCCCCGGACTGGACCCGCATGCATGCGGACGAGGGGGTGGCCTTCTACCGCCAGTACCGGGAGCCCGTTGCCTTCGTCTCCCCGTCCGCCGCGGCGGACGGACCCGATTCGACCGTGAGGGCTACCCTCGGCGTGGGAACCCTCAGCATGTACACGCGAGGAGAGAACTGATGCGCGCAGGAACCGTTGCCTGGGGGCTGGGAGCGGCCGTGGTGGCCGCCGCCGCGATCGCCGTGGGCGCCGGGGTGCCGGTGAGCCCGCTGACCGTGCTGATCGGAGCACTTGCTGCGGCCGCGCTCGCGCTGCTCGCGTTTGCGGCGCTCTCCGGGCGGGCCACGGCGGCGGACTCCCTCCCGGCCGAGGACTCGCTTACGGCCGCCGACTCGAGCCCGACTGACCAGCCTGCACGGGACGCCATGACGCCCGAGGGTCCCGGGGAGAGCTGAGCACAATGCGGCTGGCTCCGGGGGGTTGCCTCTCGCGCGGTGAGTCGCGCAGACTCGGAGACGTGGCCCTCGGCATTGGCTTCTGGGTGGTAACGCGGCTCCTCCTCCTTGTGCTCACTACTCGCGAGTGGGCCGGTGGTCAGGACCTCGTGTACTACTTCGAGTCCCTGAGTGCGGGGCAGGTCTCTGGGGCGTTCCTCGATGCGATGCCCGAATACCCCCTTCCCGCCATGCTGACGATCGCGATTCCCTTCGCCCTGGCGGGCGGGAGCTTCGGCGCCTTCGCAGCACTCTTCGTGGGAATGATGGTGGCGCTCGACGCCGCACTCTCGTTCGCTCTCTGGCGAGCACGAGGGCGGCTGGGCTGGGGGCCGTTCCTCGTGTGGGGCGTGCTGGTGACAGCGCTCGGTTCGATCTCCTACCTCCGATTCGATCTGGTGCCCACCGTGCTCGCAGGCGCGGCGCTCCTCCTGGCAGCCGCGCGTCCATCGTGGTCCGGTGCCGCCGTAGCGCTCGGTGCGGCGATGAAGCTGTGGCCGGCTGCCCTGCTGCCGGCAGTGGTGGTCCGGCGTGGGAGCCTGCGGCCCGCGCTCTTCGGCGTGGCGGTCGCCGGGGCGGCGCTGGTGGCGGCCACCGTGGCCGCGGCAGGCGTCGACCGCCTCCTCTCCCCCCTCTCGCACCAGACCTCCCGCGGCCTCCAGATCGAATCGGTGTGGGCAACTCCGCTCATGCTGGCCCACTCGCGAAGTCCCGGGATGTACGAGGTGCGCCTCATCTCGGAGGCCATGGAGATCGATGGCCCGGGCGCCGGTCTCCTCCGCCTCGCCGCAAGCGGGGCCATGG
>JAUNRP010000265.1 GCA_030544165.1 bacterium | reverse complement strand
GCCACGTCGTAGACCGAGGCCTGCTTGCGGTGCACCACACCGAAGCCGTCGGAGACGTAGGCGTCCGCGAGGGCCGCCAGCTCGTCCGCCAACTCGGCGCGCTGGGTCTCGTCCTTGGACGTCTCGCGCGCGTCGAACCGCACGTTCTCCAGCAGGACGACGCCGCCGTCCTCCAGGCCCTGCACGGCCTCCGCAGCGGAGTCACCCACCAGGTCGCCGGCCAGGGCAACGTCCGTGCCCAGCAGCTCGCCGAGGCGCTCGGCCACCGGCGCGAGCGAGTACTTCTCCTCGAAGCCCTCCCCCTTGGGACGGCCGAGGTGGGCCATCAGGATGACCTTCGCCCCGGCGTCGCGGAGCTTCGAAATCGTGGGCAGTGCGGCCCGGATGCGGCCGTCGTCGGTGATGGTGGTGCCGTCGAGCGGCACGTTGAAATCGGCACGGACGAGGACCCGCTTGCCAGCGAGATCGCCCAGGGTGTCAATGGTCTGCACGGAATCTACCTTTCTCTCACGCGCGTGGGGCGCCCGAACTGATCCGGACGCCCCACGTGTCGCTTACCTAGTGGTTCAGAGCTTCTCGCCCACGAGGACCGTGAGGTCCACGAGGCGGCAGGAGTAACCCCACTCGTTGTCGTACCAGGAGACGACCTTCACCTGGTTGCCGATCACCTTGGTGAGGCCGGCATCGAAGATCGAGGAACGCGAATCGGTCACGATGTCCGAGGAGACGATCGGGTCCTCGGTGTAGCCGAGCACGGTCGGCATGGTCTCGGAGGCAGCCTTCACCGCGGCGTTGACGGTCTCCACGGAGACCTCCTTCTCCGCCTCGAAGGTCAGGTCCACGGCCGAGCCGGTGGGGGTGGGAACGCGGAGCGCGTAGCCATCGAACTTGCCCTTGAGCTCCGGGAGCACGAGCGCCACGGCCTGGGCCGCACCGGTCTTGGTGGGGACGATGTTGAGCGCGGCGGCGCGGGAGCGGCGGAGGTCCGAGTGCGGGCCGTCCTGCAGGTTCTGGTCCGCGGTGTAGGCGTGGACCGTGGTCATGAGACCGCGCACGATGCCGAACTCGTCGTTCAGGACCTTGGCCAGGGGCGCCAGGCAGTTGGTGGTGCAGGACGCGTTGGAGATGATGTTGTGGTTCTCCGGGTCGTAGTCGCCCTCGTTCACACCCACCACGAAGGTGGCGTCCTCGTTCTTGGCGGGGGCCGAGATGATGACCTTCTTGGCGCCGGCGTCGATGTGCGCCTTGGCCTTGGTGGCATCGGTGAAGCGGCCGGTGGACTCGATCACGATGTCAACGTTCAGATCGCCCCACGGCAGGTTGGCCGGATCGCGCTCCTCGAACGACTTGAAGGACTTGCCGCCCACGGAGATCTCGTCCTCCGAGTAGGTGACGTCTTCCTTCAGCACGCCGAGGATCGAGTCGTACTTGAGGAGGTGGGAGAGCGTCTTGTTGTCGGTCAGGTCGTTGACGGCAACGATTTCGATGTCAGCGCCCGACTCGAGGACGGCGCGGGTGAAGTTGCGGCCGATGCGGCCGAAGCCGTTGATGCCGACGCGGATGGTCACGATTGTCCTCCATACATGCGCCTTCTCGGCGCGACTTCAGGTTCCGGAGCCGGCCATGGGGCCTGCCCCCGGTTCGGAACTACAACTGCTCGAAAACAGGTGGCCCCGAGGTGGAGCCATGCCCGAACCGGCACATTCAACCTATCACCCACGGCACTGATCCCCCACGGGCCGATGGGCCCAAAACGGCGCCATTGGCTGTCAGCGAAACCGCCGGAAAGGTGTGATCACGCGCACACCAAACGCATCAGTCGTCCAGCATCTCCTCGGTCAACACCGAGGAGGTGTCCTCCACACCCTGCTCGTGGGCCTTCTTGTCCGCCATCGCCAGCAGGCGCCGGATCCGCCCGGCCACGGCGTCCTTTGTCAACACAGGATCAGACAACTGACCAAGCTCCTCGAGGGACGCCTGCTTGTGGTCGAGCCGCAGCCGCCCGGCCTGGAGCAGGTGGTCCGGAATCGCATCCTCACCGAGGATCTCGAAGGCCCGCTCCACACGCGCCCCCGCAGCCACCGCAGCCCGCGCAGAGCGGCGCAGGTTGGCGTCGTCGAAGTTGGCGAGGCGGTTGGCGGTCCCCCGCACCTCGCGGCGCAACCTGCGTTCCTCCCACTCGAGCACCGCATCGTGCGCGCCCATGCGCGTGAGCAGGGTGGAGATGGCCTCGCCGTCACGCACCACCACCCGGTCGACACCCCGCACCTCCCGCGCCTTGGCGCTCGCCCCCAGGCGCCGCGCGGCCCCCACCAGCGCAAGCGCGGCCTCCGGCCCCGGGCACGTCACCTCGAGGGCGCCGGAACGCCCCGGCTCGGTCAGCGATCCCCGGGCCAGGAAGGCCCCCCGCCACGCCGCCGCCGCCTCCTGCAACGAGGCGGAGACGATGGCGGGGGGCAGCCCGTGCACGGGCCGGCCACGCCCATCGATCAGCCCGGTCTTCCGGGCCAGGATCACGCCCTCCTGCACCACCCGCACCACGTACCGGTTGCCCCGCTTCAACCCTCCACCGGAGACCACGATCAGTTCACTGCGGTGCCCGAACACCTCGGCGATCTCCTGGCGCAGGCGCCGGGCGGAGATCCCCGTATCGAGCTCGGCCTCGATCACCACGTGGCCGGAGATGATGTGCAGCCCGCCAGCGAACCGGAGGGTGGCAGCGATCTCGGCCTTCCGGGCCGGCAGCCGGTCAACACGAACCCGTGCGAGTTCGTCCTTGACGTCCGCGGTCAACGACATGTGGTGGAGTCCTCCTTCTCAGGCGTCCAGCAGGGACTGGTCGAGGGCATCCCTGAAGGCCGCCGCCAAGCGTAGCGGGTCATGCGTCCCCGGGTCCTCCGTGGAGTGCACCTGCCGGAGCATCAGGGTAGCTCCTAATTCTTCTGCAGCCTGTGAGACCTCGTCCAG
>JAUNRP010000264.1 GCA_030544165.1 bacterium | reverse complement strand
GGGCGCGTGCAGAATCTAGGCGGGTGCCGGTCAGGCGGCGCCGAGGGTCTCGGTACCCGGGGTGGCTGCTGTGGCATGGCGGGCCGCGCGGATGCGGGCCGCCACGATGGCTCCGAAGGCCACGAGCGCGGCGACGGTTGCGACGGCGATGCGGGTGGTGTGGGAGGCGTCGTCGGACTCGGACATCATGACGATGGCCGGTGCGATGAGGACGGCCACCAGGTTCATCACCTTGATGAGCGGGTTGATGGCGGGGCCGGCGGTGTCCTTGAACGGATCGCCCACGGTGTCACCCACCACGGATGCGGCGTGGGCCTCGGAGCCCTTGCCGCCGAAGTTGCCGTCCTCCACGATCTTCTTGGCGTTGTCCCACGCACCGCCGGAGTTGGCGAGGAAGACGGCCATGAGCACGCCCGCGGCGATCGACCCGGCGAGGAACCCTGCGAGTGGGCCCACCCCGAGGCCGAAGCCCACGGCGATCGGGGCGAAGGCGGCGAGGAGGCCCGGAGTCACGAGTTCCGTGAGTGATTCGCGGGTGCAGATGTCCACCACGCGGCCGTACTGCGGGCGGCCGGTGCCCTCCATGATCCCGGGGATCTCGCGGAACTGGCGGCGCACCTCGTAGACGATCGTGGAGGCCGCGCGGGTGACGGCGTCGATGGCGAAACCGGAGAAGAGGAACACGGTGGCCGCCCCCAGGATCACACCCACGAGCGTGACGGGGGAGACGATCGAGTAGTCCGCCATCACGAGCACGAGGTGGTCCGCGTAGGCGTCCACCACGCCTCCGATCGCGGCGCGTGCCTGGAGGACGGCGTCGTTGTAGGAGCCGAACAGTGCTGTTGCCGCGAGCACTGCGGTGGCGATCGCGATGCCCTTGGTGATGGCCTTGGTGGTGTTGCCGGCGGCGTCGAGGTCGGTGAGGATCTGGGCGCCCTCCTCGTCCACGTCGCCGGACATCTCGGCGATGCCCTGGGCGTTGTCCGAGATGGGGCCGAAGGTGTCCATGGCCACGATCACGCCCACGGTGGTGAGCAGGCCGCAGCCGGCGAGCGCGATCAGGAAGAGGGCGAGCCACACCGATCCGCCCGCGAGCAGCAGGCACGCGAGGACGGCGGAGGCGATGATGCCCGCGGTGTACACCGCGGACTCGAAGCCCACGCCGATCCCGGCGAGCACCACGGTGGCGGAACCAGTGCGGGTGCGCGAGGCCACCTGCCAGGTGGGGCGGTGGTCGGTGCCGGTGAAGTACCCGGTCAGCCACAGGATGACTCCTGCCAAAACCACGCCCACGCCCACGGCGAGGGACGAGAGAAGGCGGGGATCGCCGTCGTGGGAGGAGACCACCTGGGTGACGCCGGTGAGTTCGGCGAACGAGCCCGGCAGGTAGACGTAGGCGACCACGGCGGAGAGGGCGAGGCCCATGACGGCGGAGATGTAGAAGCCTCGGTTGATGGCGGTCAGCGAGGACTCGCCCTCGCGGGTGCGGGTGATGATGATGCCGAGGAGGGCCACGAACGCGCCGATGGCGGTCACGAGCAGCGGGAAGACGATCCCGTGCTCGCCGAACGCGGCCTTGCCGAGGATGAGGGAGGCCACGAGCGTGACGGCGTAGGACTCGAAGAGGTCGGCGGCCATGCCGGCGCAGTCGCCCACGTTGTCACCAACGTTGTCCGCGATGGTGGCGGCGTTGCGGGGATCGTCCTCGGGGATACCGGCCTCCACCTTTCCCACGAGATCAGCGCCCACATCGGCGGCCTTGGTGAAGATGCCGCCACCCACACGCATGAACATGGCGAGCAGGGCGGCGCCGAAACCGAAGCCCTCGAGCACGGTGGGGGCGTCCTGGCGGTAGATGAGCACGGTGAGGGCCGCGCCGAGCAGGCCGAGGCCCACCACGGACATGCCCACCACGCCTCCGGTGCGGAAGGCGATCCTTGCTCCTTCGACCGCGCCGCCCTTCCGGCGTGCGGCGTCTGCCACGCGGATGTTGGCGCGCACTGCGAGCCACATGCCGAGGTAGCCGATGGCTGCGGAGAAGACGGCGCCGATCAGGAAGGCCACGGAGCGGCCCACCTTGATGCCCGTCTCGCCGGGGAGGAGAAAGAGGAGGGCGAACACCACGGCCGCGAACAGGATGAGGGTGCGCAGTTGGCGGTTGAGGTAGGCCTGCGCACCCTCCTGGATCGCGGTGGCGATGGCCTGCATCGCCGGGGTGCCGTCCGGTGCTCGCAGGACCGCGCTTCGGAGCACGATCGCGACTCCGAGTGCAGCGACCGCAATGACCGCAATGACGGCGACGATGAGGAGACTCGGGGTACCGAGTGTGATCACGAATCCTCCAGGGTCGGCTCTGGCCCATGATGGAGCCGCGGTTGCGGCGAGGGGGTGAGCGTCATCGTATATGGCCCAGGTCACAAGGGCCACCACCGCCCCCACCATTTCGTGAGGGTGCGTCAGATTCGGGCGAACCTCTGAGACTGGATGCTCAGAGCCGCCGCGCCATCACCACCACGTCCTCGGCCGAGTATCCGAGGTGCTCATAGAACCCGATCACCTCCGAGTTGGAGGCCCGCACCATGAGTTCAACCTTGGGCACCCCGCGGTCCCTCAGCCACTCCTCGGCGGCGGCCATGAGCCCGCGGCCTATTCCGTCCCCGTGCCGCTCGGGTGCCGAGGCCAGGTAGTACACCCACCCTCGGTGGCCGTCATCACCGACCATCACGGTGCCCACAAGCACCTCGCCCTCGAACGCGCCGAGAACGGCAGAGGACGTCCCTGTCACCGCGCGATTGAAGTCGCTGACGGGATCGTTCCACGGGCGCGTCAGGCCGCACGCCTCCCAGAGGGCGATCACGGAATCGCGGTGGGAGGCGTCGAGCTCGCGGATGTCCATGGCGAGTGAGTGTAGTGAGCTGGATGGCCTCGGCTCTGGCAGCCCCTGGGCCGTATCTGGCGCACCCTCACG
>JAUNRP010000263.1 GCA_030544165.1 bacterium | reverse complement strand
CACCTAGGACTGGTGGAGCTGGAGCACAAGCCGAGGGGCAACCGGGTGCGGGCGGTCTGACCGCAGCGCCAAGCGGCGCGCCGGGAATAGCGTAGCACGCATGCTACGATCAGCCCATGAATCGCGCCGAGCCCGCAGTGGAGAGCCTCTCGCAGCGCGAACTGCGCAACGAGTCGGGCCGGGTGCTGAGAGCCGTTGCCGCTGGCGAGTCCTTTGTGCTCACCAACAGCGGGGTGCCCGTGGGGCGCATCGTCCCGTTGAGCGAGCCCGAGCCGGGCCTGAGCATCACCCGCCCGGCGAGACGCTCCGGCGGGTGGTCCACTCTGGGGGTCACCCCCAAACGAAGCGAACATTCCCTCGCGGAGATCTTGGACGAGATCCGCGGTGAGCGCCTGTGAGCGCCAGCCGCCGCGTGTACGCGGACACCTCGGCGCTGGGGGCGCTCCTCCTGGAGCGGCCCGAGACCCCCGCACTGCTCGAGTGGTTGGACGCCTCCCCGCACACGCTTGTCTCCTGCGATCTCCTGGAGACCGAGCTCCGCCGGATCGCAGTCCGGGAAGAGCTCGATCAGGCGAGCGTCACCGCGCTGCTGGACGGCATCTCGCTCGCTGCACTCGACCGCGCCACGTTCCGCAACGCCGGGATGCTGCCCCTGCCCACCCTTCGTACCCTCGACGCCCTTCACCTGGAGGCTGCACTGAGACTGGATTCCGATGCACTCCTCACCTATGACCGCCGGCTCGCGGAGGCTGCCGCCGCCATGGGGCTCGAGGTGATCGCCCCCGGGCGCGTAGGCTCGTCGGCCGCGATGTAGCCCTCTACGGCCGCGAGCGCTCGGGGAGCCGAACCGCCGGGACCCTCCTCGGGACCGCGGTCCATCACCTCAGCCCTCCAGCTCGAGAATGTTCTCAACCGAGGCCCGTAACTCACTGGCGTGCCTCGAGATCACTGACCAGACGATCTCGTAGTCGACGGCGTCGTACTCGTGCGCGATCCGGTTCCGCATTCCGATAGCACGTCGCCACGTAGAGTCATCCACGCGCTCGTCGAGGAATGTGGGAGGAAGGCGCCGCACTGCCTCGCCAAGTTTGAGGACCACGGAATCGGCCGCGAGTTTGGGAACGCCGAGATCAGGATCGCTCTCATACCACTCGCGCCCGCGAGCTGCGAGTGCCTCAGCCACCTCGCACAATCGGATCACGTCGCGGAGACGTGCTCGCGTCGAGTGATCGAGTCCAGCCGACGTCATACCGGGATCGCCGAATCCGCAATCTCGTGACCCGGGCGCAGCGATCGCGAGGTCACAATCTCCACGGGCACCTGCAGCAGAGCCCCAAGCGCCGCCGCGGCGTCCACGATGTCCAGGAGATCCAGTTCCGGCGAGGCATCCGCCAGCAGGTCGAGATCGCTCCCCGGCGAGTCCGTGCCGGTGGCGGCCGATCCGAAGACACGTGGATTCGTCATGCCGTGGGCCGTCAGGATCCGCACCATCGCGTCCCGATTGCGGGCCAACGCCTCCGAGGGCCGGGGGAGGAGCGCCGCGTCCAGTTTCTGCTGGGATACCTCCGATGGCCTCCGACGGCCCGACTCGTACGCCGCGATGTTCGGCTGCGCGATCCCGCTGCGGGCAGCCAGGGCCTCCTGCGTGAGGCCCGCCCCGAGCCTGCGTTCCCGAAGATCTCCCATAGCCGTCACTATATCGCTCGATATGTTGGATAGGGGAGAGTGCCGAGGCTGGTCACGCGCCCCGCCCTGAGTCAGACTGGTCCCATGTCCGCGTGGGCCGCCCGCCTCGCGCCGGCCGCCGTTGCGCTCGCCGTCGCGGGTGCCCTCACGTCCTGCGGCTCCTCCTCCCCGTCGACGGCGGGGGCTGGCGTTGCGCTTGAGGCTGCACCCTTCCCGGCCGCGCCCGTCGTCGTCGAAAAAGACGGAACAGGGGAGGTGTACCTCGGGGGCGGGTGCTTCTGGGGGACGCAGGCCTACCTGGATCTGGTGGACGGCGTCCTCGAGACGGAAGTGGGGTACGCCAACGGGACAACAACCGACCCCACGTACGAGGACGTCCTCTTCCGGAAGACCGGGCATGCCGAGGTGGTGCGGGTGGAGTACGACCCGGCCGTGCTCACCCTCGATGAGCTGCTCGTCTACTACCTGCGCACCATCGATCCCACCTCCCTCAACCAGCAGGGTGCGGACCGGGGAACGCAGTACCGCACCGGGATCTACGTGGAGGATGAGTCGGACGCGGAGGTTGCGGCCTACCGGTTGGCGCAGCTCCAGAAGCGGCTGGATGATCCGGTGGTGGTGGAGGTTCTGCCGCTGGACAACTACGCGCCCGCCGAGGAGTACCACCAGGACTACCTGGAGAAGAACCCGAACGGCTACTGCCACGTGGACCTCTCCACGGCCGGCCATCCGGTGGTGCGGGTGGCGGACTACCCGCGGCCTGGGGACGACGAGCTCACAGCGATGCTGACCGAGGAGCAGTACCGCGTGACCCAGGGTGGGGAGACGGAGCAGCCGTTCACGAACGAATACGTGGACACCGAGGCGGAGGGCATCTACGTGGACGTGGTGACGGGGGAGCCGCTGTTCTCTTCGGTCCACAAGTTTGATTCCGGTTCGGGGTGGCCGAGCTTCACGCAGCCGATCGCGGACTACGTGGTGGCCTACTCTCCCGATGGGTACGAGCTGCCGAGTGGCACCGAGGTTCGCAGCCGCTCCGGGGACTCGCACCTGGGGCACGTATTTCCGGACGGCCCGGAGGACGCGGGTGGGTTGCGGTACTGCGTGAACTCGGCCTCCTTGAGGTTCGTGCCGCTGGATGAGATGGAGGATCAGGGCTACGGGGAGCTGGTGGTGCTCGCCGGGCTGTACGAGGGCGGGGTGCAGATCGAGTCGCCGTGACGGGTTCTGGGGCGGGTTGGGTTTGTGGTCTCGCGGTTTCTCAGGGCTCTCGCGGGCGCGGCTCCT
>JAUNRP010000262.1 GCA_030544165.1 bacterium | reverse complement strand
TTCGCCCCTCCGGGGCGTTCCTCGATGACGATCGAGGCGGGGGAACAGCCCGTCCGCGCCATCCTGATCGGTGGCGAGCCGCTCGGAGAGCACCTGCTCATGTGGTGGAACTTCGTGGGCCGCAGCCACGAGGAGATCGTGGAGTATCGCGAGGCGTGGATGCGGGAGATCGGCGTGGAGGAAGTTGGCGCCGGCGGGGATGCCGCCGTGAGGTTCGGGACGTTCCCCGAGGGCGAGCCTGCTCCGCTCCCGGCTCCCGCGCTGCCGAACCTGCGCATGACGCCGCGGAAGCGTTAGGGGCTCGGAGGCGCTAGCGGGTCAGAACCGGCGCTCCACGAGTGAGGACTCCACGAGACGGGAGAGGCCCTCCCGCACGGATCGCGCCCGCAGGGGACCCACCCCCTCCACCTCCTGCAACTCCTCCGTGGTGGAACCCAGGAGCCGCTGGAGCGAACCCATGTGCTTGACGATCGCATCGGCCACCGTCCGGGGGAGGCGGGGGACGTGATCGAGCATGCGGTGCCCACGTGGGCTCATCGCGGTGTCCAGGCCCTGCTGGCCGAGGGGGAGCCTGAGCGCCCGTGCCACATCCGTGGGGCTGGCAAGCTGCACGGCGTCCAGGGCCTTCAGGCGGTTCACCGCCTCCTCGCGGTCGAACGTGGCGTAGTCGTCCAGCACGAGGTCCCGATCGTGCGCGATCCCGGTGACCAGTTCCACGAGCTGGAGCTGGACCAGGCGGCCGTCGGTGCCGAGGGCCACCACGTAGCCGTCGATCTCCTCCCAGATGCGAATCACCATCTCGATCCGCTGGGCCACCTGGACCACATCGCGGGCGGTCACCAGGTCCTCGATCTCCAGGGTGGTGAGGGCGGCGAGTACCTCGGCCACGCGGCTCTGGTACTTCTCGAGCGTGGAGAGGGCCTGGTTCGCCTTGGCCAGGAGCACGTCTGCCGACTCGAGCACGTGGCGCTCGCCATCCAGGTAGAGGGCGATCGTGTGCATGGACTGGGACACCGAGACCACCGGGACGCCCGTCTGGACGGAGACGCGCTGCGCGGTGCGGTGCCGCATCCCGGTCTCGGAGGTGGGAAGTGTGGGATCGGGCATCAACTGGACGTTGGCACGGCGGATCCGGCTCGTCTCCGGATCGAGCACCACGGCGCCGTCCATCTTGGCGAGTTCCCGGAGGCGGGAGGGGGAGAACTCCACATCGAGCTCGAATCCACCCGAGCAGAGCTCGATCACCTCAGGAGAGTGCCCGAGTACCACGATCGCGCCCGTGCGCCCGCGCAGGATTCGCGCCAACCCGTCACGCAGGGAGGTGCCCGGCGCGAGCTCGGTCATGGTCGCGCGGAAATCTGGATAGGGCATGGTTCCTCGAGGCGAGTGGTGGTGTTCGTGCAATCCTATGGCCGCACCACATGTAACGGGACTGTTGTTTCCGTATTGTGACCCGCTGGTCTGTGACCCGGCGGTGTGTGACCGGCCGCGATGGCAGCCAACACGTTGTCAACGCGGACCACCCGCATCCCCTCCGGCACGCGCACCTCCTCCGAGCCGCGGCGCGGGATGATCGCCCGCGTGAATCCCAACCGTGCCGCCTCCGCGAGCCGCCGATCGATTCCGGCCGTGGCGCGCACCTGGCCGGAGAGCCCCACCTCTCCGAATGCCACGGTGGCCGAATCCACCGCCTCCCCGGCGGCCGCGGCCGCCACCGCGAGGGCGATCGGCAGGTCCATCGCCGGCTCGGTGGCCTTCGCGCCACCAACGGTGGAGACGTAGACGTCCGCGTTCGCCACCGAGACGCCCGCCCGGGCCTGCAACACGGCCAGTGTCATGGCGATGCGGGCCGAGTCCAGCCCGGAGTTGGTGCGCCGCGGGCTCCCGAGTGCCGAGGGCGCCACCAGCGCCTGGACCTGCGTGGGCATGGGCCGGCGGCCCTCGAGCGAGATCCCCACGCACGTGCCGGGAATGTCCCGCCCGGCGGACTCGAGGAACAGCCCAGAGGGATCTGGGAGCTCGATGATGCCGCGGTCCGTGAGATCGAAGCAGCCCACCTCGTCCGTGCTGCCATAGCGGTTCTTCACCGCCCGCAGCATGCGGAGCCGGGAGTGCCGCTCGCCCTCGAACTGGCACACCACGTCCACCAGGTGCTCGAGCACCCGCGGGCCCGCGATGGCCCCGTCCTTGGTGACGTGGCCGATCAGGATCACCGGCAGTCCCCGCGCCTTGGCCGCCTGGATGAGGCCGGCGGCCACCGCCCGCACCTGGGCCACGCCTCCTGCCGAACCCTCCACGTGCTCCGAGGCGAGGGTCTGCACCGAGTCCACCACCACGAGACTGGGATCCGCCGCCTCGATGTGGCCGAGCACCCGCCCCAGATCGTTCTCCGCCGCCAGCAGCAGCTCGTCCGCCAGCGCCCCGATCCGCTCCGCCCGCAGCCGCACCTGGGAGGCGGACTCCTCCCCGGACAGGTAGAGCACGGGCCCGGCCGCACCCGTCCTCGCAGCCCGGGCTGCGACGTCGAGGGCGAGGGTGGACTTCCCCACTCCCGGTTCACCCGCCAACAGCACCACGGACCCGGGCACGATCCCGCCGCCGAGCACGCGGTCCAACTCACCCACTCCCGTGGGGCGGGCGCGCGAGGCCTCGGCGGGCACGTCGGCGATACGTACCGCCGTCGTCGTGGGAGGTGACGAACGGACGACGGCGAGGGGAGGCGCCCCCTGCTCCACCACCGTGCCCCAGGCCTGGCACTCGCCGCAGCGGCCCACCCACTTGGCGGTGGTCCAGCCGCACTCGGTGCACGCGAACGGGTTGCGGTTCTTGCTCATGGGGTGAGCCTAGACGGGCGGGCTGACAGGAACGCTGACCGCGTGCCGGGCATGTGGACAACCGGGCGCACACGCCGCATAGAGTGGCACTCGAACCCACCCCCAAGGAGATCCCACGTGCTCGATGACGCCCTGCTCGACCGCATCCGT
>JAUNRP010000261.1 GCA_030544165.1 bacterium | reverse complement strand
AACTTCCCCAAAAACGGGCCCCACATACCGGGTTGGGGGGTCCGGGGGGGGGGGGGGGGGCGGCGTCCTACAGCGACTTTCGCGGGGACGCCGCTGCCGCACGCCGCGAGACCCCTCCCGGCACGGTCACCTTCACGCGCCCGTCCACGTACGCAAAACTCGCCTCATCCAACCCCCCGACGACGGCGTCCGCCCCTTCCAGCGCATCCGCACCCACCGTGGTGGTCACGGCGAGCACGGCGCACCCGGCCGCCTTCGCCGCGGTCACCCCGTGCGGCGCGTCCTCGACGACGAGGCAGTCCGTGGGCGCCACACCCAGCAGTTCGGCCGCGCGCAGGAAGATGTCCGGGGCGGGCTTTGCCCGTTCCACATCGCTGGAGCTGATCAGCGCCTCGGGCACCGGGAGGCCCGCGGCGGCGAGCCGGGCGCTGGCCACCGGCCGGATTCCGGAGGTGGCCACTGCCCAGGCCTCGCGGGGCAGGGACTCCAGGGCCTCGTGGGCACCCGGCGCGGCCACCGTCTTCTCGGCATGGAGTTCCTCGAGCGCATCGATGCGCGCGAGGGAGGACTCGTACCTCTCCTCCGCAATGATGTCCCGCACGATCTCCTTGGTGGAGCGGCCGTCGTGGCCGCTCAGTTGCTCGGCGGAGACCTCGTGCTCGATCGCCCACTCCGTCCACGAGGCCACGATCCCCTCGTAGGAGTCCACGAGGGTGCCGTCGTTGTCGAAGAGGACGGCGGCGACGTCGAACGTGTGGGTCATGCCCCCATCCTGCCCTGTGGTGGGTGTTCCAGGTCCAGCCACCACCAGGTCCGGGACTCAGTCGAAGGGCTTGTGCTCGCCCAGGGCCTCCCGCTGCTCCGGGTCGAGCGGCTCGCCCGCGGTGTCCTCGGGCACGCCGTCCTCGGACGCGCCGCCCAGTGTGCCCTCGGCCGTGAATGCGCCGTCGTCGTCGGGCACCACGGCGGCGACTCCCGGGTGCTGGGGCGTGGCGGCCACGGCGATGTCCGGATCGTCCCCCTCCACGTCCGCCACGGGCTCGGGGATGATCTCCTCGTTCTCGCGGTCCAGGTTCTCGTCGTATCGATCGGTCATGGCGTCCTCGCTCTCCCGGTGGGTGTCCGTCAATCCTCCGGCCGGGGCGAGCCCCCGGCAACCGGAGTGTGCTGGCGGAGCCTCCGAACCCCTGAGACGCTGGAGCATGGCCACCGCCCGAGACCAACGCGTGGAGGACGCCTTCGCGGCCGTCCCGCGCGAGTGGTTCCTGCCTCCGGACGCCCGCGCGAGCGCCCACCTCGACCGCCCGCTCCGCCTCTCCCACGGCCAGACCAACTCCCAGCCCACCACGGTACGAGCGATGCTGGAACTGCTCGCCGTCGCCCCCGGTCAGCGCGTTCTTGACGTGGGGGCGGGGTCGGGCTGGACCACCGGGCTGCTCGCGCACCTGGTGGGGGAGGGCGGCGAGGTGTGGGGAGTCGAGCGGATCCCGGAGCTGCGGGAGGGGGCGAGCGCCGCCGTCGAGAGGTGGCCGTGGGCGCAGGTGCGGCTCGCGCGTGAGGGCGAGCTCGGGCTGCCGGAACTGGCGCCGTTCGATCGGATCCTGGTCTCGGCGGAGGCGCGCGAGCTGCCCGCCGCGCTCGTGGACCAACTGGCGCCCGGCGGGATCATGGTGATCCCGGTGGGAGGCGAGATGCTGCGGGTGGTGAGGGGCGCCGTCGGGGAAGACGAGCGGGAGGACGGGAGGGAGCCCGCGCCAGAGGTGACGCGGCACGGCTGGTACAACTTCGTCCCGCTCATTACTGACTGAGAGTGCCGCAGCCGATATCCTCCCGTGTATGGCACTCGAGACTGACCGGCCGCGGCCGGACCGAACTGCCCTGATGGACCTCGTGCGGCGTGCCCGCGAGAGCACGGCACCGATCGACTACAGCACCACCGAGGACGAGATCCTGGGCTACGACGAACTGGGCGTCCCCCAGTGATCGATTCCCCCAGCGCGTGGGGGCGTCTTCCCTGAGGCCCCGGTCGTGACCGGCTCGAGGGCGAGGATTCCCCGCACGGCGGCATAGGTGCACGCCATCCCCACGGCCAGGAACATCACGAGCCCCGGAATCTCCAGCTCTCCGGTCGCCCCAGCGGTGCCGATCACCATCGCCACGATCGCGAAGGCCATCGTGGCACCCTTGACCGCGAGGATCGTGGCGCCGAGGTAGCCGATGGGATGCCGTCGGGCGAGCAACACCGCGAACAGGCCGCCCAGCGGCACCAGCCAGACCAGGTCCATCACCTGAACCGGGAGCGTGGTGTAGTGCTGCAGGGTCTCGGCGCGGGCGGCGGGATCGGTGAGCGCCGCGAAGATCCGCCCCGCCCACATGCCGGTGAGCGCGAGCGGGACGAGCGCCATGATCGCGATCAGGGTCCTGCGCGGATATCGGGGGGTTGGGCGCAGGGGCGGAAGCGATCCCAGGGTGAGGAGCAGGCAGATCAGCGCGGACGCGGCGAGCACGATGAACGCGGGAAGCAGTGGCCCGAACGCGTAGGTGATCGCGTACTGGTGGTACTGGTACAGGACATAGAACAGTAGCCCTGCGGCGGCGAGGGCAATTCGGCTACCCCTGCGCGTCACCCCGTCCGTTCGTGCCCCGACGACGGCGAGACCCAGAAGCAGCGGGGCCGCCAGCGCGAGTGTGACCACGTCCCATCCCACGCCTTCGGCCACCACCGCGGCGCTGTTGCCGGCGTAGAGTCCGCCGGTCACCACCTCGGCGGGCCCGTGAAGGCCCTCGATGACGCGCGTGCCCGCGGCACCCCGGAACCAGATTCCGATCGTGGCGAGCGTGGCCGCGCCAAGTGCGATTGCGGCCTGGATTGCCGCAAGGGCGGGGTGGCCCCGGTGCTGCCGCAGGCCATCCGGCCCCCACCGGTCTCCCTGCTCGGGGTGTGGCTCGGTCCGGCTGGAGCTCTCGGTGCTCACCGGGATCATCCCCTTCGGTGGTAGGTGGTCTGCGCCGT
>JAUNRP010000260.1:1126-3020 GCA_030544165.1 bacterium | reverse complement strand
TCGCCTGGTGGGCGAGGTGCTGGAGAACCTGGTCCGGCGGCGTGCCAACGGGGTGCTCGCGGGCGCCACCGGGTCCGGCAAGACCACCATGCTCTCAGCACTCCTCGCGCTGGCGGGCGCGTCCGAGCGGATCGTGTGTATCGAGGAGGTCCGCGAGCTCACTCCCACGCATCCGCACGTGGTGCACCTGCAGGCACGCGCGGCCAACGTCCAGGCGGCGGGCGCCGTGGGGCTGGACGCCCTCGTGCGGGCCGCGCTGCGGATGCGCCCGGACCGGATCGTGCTCGGCGAGGCCCGGGGGAGCGAGATCCGCGAGGTCCTCACCGCACTCAACACCGGCCACGCGGGATCGTGGTTCACCCTGCACGCCAACTCTGTGGCGGATGTTCCCGCCCGCCTCCTCGCACTCGGCGCCCTCGCCGGTATGTCCACCCGCACGGTGGAGCTCCAGGCCTCGGTGGCCCTGGACGTGGTGGTCCACCTCCGCCGGGTGGATCGTGCGCGGAGGGTGGCCCAGATCGCCTCGATCGAGCGCTCACCGGAGGGGGGACTCGTGGTGACTCCGGTGGTGGAGGTGGTGGGCGGGCACGAGCTGCCGATCACCGGGGCCTGGGAGTCCTTCCACGAGCGGTGGCTCGAGTGACGGTCCTGCTCGTGGCCGCGCTCCTCGCGTGGGGGCTCGCCCACGTGGTGCCGTCCGGGCCACCCGTCCTCTCATTCCCCGACGGCGGAGCCCGGCTGGCCACCCTTCCGCGCCTTCGCGCTCGGCTCAGGAAGCGTCCGGGGATCGACGTGGGCGAGGTCCTCACGGAGGTGGCAACGCGCCTGCGGGCGGGGGTTGTGGCCGAGGACGCCTGGAACGCGGTGGCCGTGCGCCACGGGCTTCCGGAGGGGATGGACGAGGAGGGGATGCCGGCGCTCCTGCGGGCGCTTCCCAGCGGTTCCGCCTCCATGGGGGCGATCGCTGCGTGGCGGCTGGCGAGCGAGCTCGGGGCACCACTGGCGGACATCCTCGACGAGTGCGCCCTGGCCCTCACGCACGCCGAGGAGAACGATGCGGCACTGGCGGTGGCGCTCGCCGGACCCGTGGCGAGCGCACGGATGCTCGCGGCCCTCCCCATCGGCGGGATCCTGATCGGGAGCGCCCTCGGATCGGACCCGCTCGGCCAACTCGCGGGCGGGGGGATGGGCTCGATCGCGGGTCTTGGGGGGCTCGGCCTGTACGCCGTGGGCCTGAGGTGGTCTGCTCGGCTCGTGCGATCGGCGAAGGTGGGGGCATGAAGGAGCGCAGGTCCGCGCGGAGGTCCGCTCCGCCTGCCAGTCCCCGGGATCCCAGCCTCACCCTCGCACTCGTGGCGGCTGCCATCAGGTCCGGCGCCTCGATCCCGCGGGCACTGGAGACCGTGGGATCCTCCGCGGAGTCCCCTGCGCTCACACGCGCGGGCAGGCTGCTCCTCCTCGGCGCGGGATGGGAGGAGGCCTGGAGGGGGTCCGAGATGGACTCCGCGGCACGCCTCGTCTCCCGGGCGCTGGAACCCTCATGGCTGGGCGGGGTGGATCCCGTCCCGCTCCTCGAGCGTGCCGCCGCCACGTGGCAGGCGCGGCGGGACCGGCGTGCCCGCGAAGCCGCTGCGCGGCTGGGGGTCCGGCTCGTGCTCCCGCTCGGGCTGTGCTACCTCCCGGCGTTCCTGATGGTCAGTGTGCTCCCGGTGATGTTGGCGAGCGGGACCCAGATCCTGATGCCCTGACGTGGCGTGGTGCGCTCGTGTGGGTGAGCGTCTCGTGTGGGTGACCCGTCCGCGTGGGCGAGCAGGTGGTGCGGGCGACCCGCTCGCGGGGGCGAGCCGTGCGCGTGGGCGGCATCCTCGAGGATGGGCAGCTTATGTTTTGCCGC
>JAUNRP010000260.1:0-1116 GCA_030544165.1 bacterium | reverse complement strand
TGGGCGGCCCGTTCGCTAGCGCGATTCTCTCCACAGGGCCTCTGCGGCGGAGTTTTCCACCACGTTTGATCGACGCCGCCCACGCGGTTGCTCTGGCCCCGAATCTGGTTCTGGGCGCCGAGGTCCGGCGTTCCAGAAAGGGAGAACACATGTCAATCCAACGTTTCAACCACCGGGTCTCCTCGGCGCTCGCCGTGAGGATGCAGAAGCTTGCCGAGCGGCGCGAGGCCGGCATGGTCTCGGCCGAGTATGCGGTGGGCATCCTGGCCGCCATCGCGTTCGCGCTCCTGCTCATGGGAATCCTCAAGTCCTCCACCATCAGGGGAATCATCATGAACGTGATCAGCGCGGCCTTCTCGATCGGATGACCAAGGATCGCAGGGACGGGGAGGGTGGGTACGCGACCGCCGAGTTCGCGCTCACCCTCCCTGCTGTGCTCGCCGTGCTCGCACTCTGCCTCGCGCTCCTGGCCGGTGCGGGAGTGCAGATGCGGGCCGGAGACGCAGCCCGAGCCGCTGCCCGGGAGGCCGCCGTGGGATCGGGGCACGAGCGGGTGGTGGCCGTCGTCGCCCAGCTTGCTGGACCGAGTGCACGGGTGAGTGTGACAGCGAACGGAGGCTTCGTCGTCGCCACGGTGGAGGTGCCGTTGCCGGTGCTCGGGGAGTGGGGTGATTTCCGTGCGCGTGCCGAGGCGGTGGCGGTGCCTGAGGGGTGAGCGGGGGTCTGCCACCGTGACGGGGCTGGCCACGATCGCCGCGATGCTGATCGTGCTCTCGGGCCTGCTCCTGGTGGCGGGGACCATGGCCGCGCGGAGTCAGGCGCAGACGGCCGCGGACCTCGGTGCGCTCGCGGCCGCACAGGCGCTGCAGCGCTCCGGGGCTCCGTGCACGGTGGCGGGGGGAGTGGTGCGGGCGAACGGAGGCGAGGTCAGTGAGTGTGCGGTTGCCGGGGAGGAGGTGGTGGTGACGGCCCGGGTGCCTGTGCGGTGGCTCGGGAGGACCGCCGGGTTCCACAGTGTGGCCAGTGCGCGGGCCGGCCCCGGAGGCTAGCTGGGCGGCCCCGGGCGCGTGCAGAATCTAGGCGGGTGCCGGTCAGGCGGCGCCGAGGGTCTCGGTA
>JAUNRP010000259.1 GCA_030544165.1 bacterium | reverse complement strand
CCCGAGGTCACCGCGTGGCCCCTCACCGGCCTTCCGCTGGAGGATCCCGCTGCCGTGGCCAACCCCGTGGTGGGAATCAAGGTGGAGAACTCCGGACCCGCACGTCCGTGGATCGGACTAGCCGGGGCGGACCTCGTGTTCGTGGAGATGGTGGAGGGTGGCGTGACCCGCTTCCACGCCGTCTACCACTCCCAGTTCCCGGAGATCGTGGGCCCGGTGCGCTCCCTGCGCCCCATGGACGCGGCCATCCTCGGCCAGTGGGACGGCACCCTGCTGGCCTCCGGCGGGCAGCCCCAGTTCATCGCGCGCGTTGAGAGCGCCGTGGGGCTGCGCACTCTCGACCGTGGAGACGTGGGCTTCTACCGCCAGAGCGGGCGCCGCGCGCCCCACAACGTGATGGCGGACATGACCTCCATCGTTCCCACACTGCCCGCCTCCACCGAGATCCTCCCCATCGCCTCCTACGGCGAGGAGCCCTCGAGCCTCGGCGGGGCCCCCGCGGTGACCGCCCACATGACCTACCCCGGCACCCGCTCGGTGTGGACCTTCGATCCGGAATCGGGCGTCTACTTCCGCACGGACGCGGGATCCCCGTCCGTGGATGTGGACGGCACCCAGATGAGCGCCAAGAACGTGCTCGTGCTGCGCGTCCAGACCCAGAACACGGGGGCCCTCGATCCGGGCGGCGCGCCGGTTCCCGAGACGATCCTCTCCGGAGCTGGGGAACTGGTCTACTTCCAGGGCGGTGCCGTGGCCACCGGTACCTGGTCCAAGGGCGGGGACAACGATCCGTTCGAGCTCACGGACGCCGAGGGCAACCCCCTGGTGCTCGCCCCCGGAATCACTTGGATCGAGCTGCTCCCCGTCCAGGGATCGCTCTCCTGGGAGTAGTCATCCCACGGGCGGAGGGCGCCTAGGCCCGGGAGGGGATGGATTTCCTCTGAGAATCGGTGCCGCGGCATGACGCCTCGCCCGGCCCGGCTTGGAAGAGTTGGGACTGGCGAGAGAACTTCGGAGGAGGGACCGAAATCTCTCGGGCCGATGAAACCCTAGGGGGTATTCCGGCACAGAGGGGCCCGTTGCTCGGGGGAGCGGCGGGCCCCTCGCCTGTCTCCCGGGGCCCGTCCCCGCCCCGAGGTGGGCGCGCGGGACCTCAGAAGTAGTAGGGATACCCGGACCAGTCCGGCTTCCTCTTCTCCACGAACGCGTCCCGGCCCTCCTGGGCCTCCGCCGTCATGTAGGCCAGGCGGGTGGCCTCCCCGGCGAACACCTGCTGGCCGGCCAGGCCGTCGTCCGCCAGGTTGAAGGCGAACTTGATCATCCGGATCGCCTGGGGGGACTTGGACGCAATGATCGCCGCCCACTCGCGCGCCACGTTCTCGATCTCCCCGTGGTCCGCCACCTCGTTGACCACGCCCCAGCGCTCCGCGTCCTCCGCGGAGTACTCGCGCGCCAGCATGAAGATCTCCCGTGCCCGCTTGTCCCCGGACTGGCGGGCCAGCAACGCAGACCCGTACCCGCCGTCGAAGGAGCCGACGTTCGCGTCCACCTGCATGAACCGGGCGTGCTGGCGGGAGGCGATCGAGAGGTCGCAGACCACGTTGAGGGAGTGCCCGCCTCCCGTGGCCCAGCCCGAGACCACGCAGATCACCGGCTTCGGCATGGTCCGGATGAGCCGCTGGACCTCGAGGATGTGCAGGCGGCCGGCCCGTGCGGGGTCGATCTGCTCGCGGCGCGTGGCCGGATCGGCCTCGTCATCGGAGCCGTCCACCTCATACCGGTAGCCGTCCCGCCCGCGGATCCGCTGGTCTCCGCCGGAGCAGAACGCCCACCCGCCGTCCTTGGGGGAGGGGCCGTTGCCCGTGAGGATCACGGCGGCCACATCCGAGGTCATGCGGGCGTGGTCGAGCGCGCGGTAGAGCTCGTCCACGGTGTCGGGCCGGAAGGCGTTGCGGACCTCGGGGCGGTCGAAGGCCACGCGGACCACGGGCAGGTCCGCGCCCTGGCCGGAGACTCCCCGGTGGTAGGTGATATCGGTGAAGGAGAACCCCTCCACCTCACGCCAGAGGGAGGGATCGAACGGCTGCGCAGCGGTGGACATGCAGGCGAGCCTAGCCGGGGTAGGCTCTATCACCGTGTCGGTCCCTCCTCCGCTGACTGTTCCCGAGTCGCTCCCCACGTCCCTGCGCCGCGGCCGCCCGCTCGTGTGGGTGAGCCCCCTGAACGGTGACGGCACTCGGTCCGCCCTGCTGGGATGGGGTGAGGCGCTGCGCGTGGAGGCGTCCGGCGAGGGCCGCTTCCGGGACTTGGAGGCCCGCTTCCGCGAGTACGCCGCCACCCACCCGGGCGCCTTCGCGTTCGTCTCCGTGACCTTCTCCCCGGACTCCGGCGCCTCCAGCGTCCTGATCGTGCCGGAGGTGCTCGGCCACTGGACGGCCGGAACCCTCACCCTCACCGGCCCCGCCCCCGATCCCACCCCCGAGTGCACCCTCCAGGAACTCGACCTCCTCCCCGGGGAACTCACCCGCGAGGGCTTCCGCCGTGCCGTTGCGGAGGCGCTCACCCGCATCGAGGCCGGGGAGGTGGAGAAGGTGGTGGTGGCCCGTGACCTGCTCGCCACCGGCTCCGAGAGAATCGACCTCCCCGGGGTGCTCGTGCGCCTGGCCGAGGCCAACCCCGGCGCCATGGTCTTCCACGTGGACGGCATGTTCGGCGCGAGCCCGGAGCTCCTGGTGCGCCGCCGGGGCGATTCCATCCGCTCGCGGGTCCTCGCGGGTTCGGCGCCCGCCACCGGCGAGGCGGGCGAGGACGAGGCCGCCGCCGAGCGCCTCTCCGCCTCCTCCAAGGACGCCGCCGAGCACGCGTACGCCGTCCGCTCCGTGGCCGATCGCCTGGCCACCGTGGCCACGATCGAGGAGGCCGAGCCCCGCATCCTCTCCATGCCCACCATCCAGCACCTCGCCACCGAGATCACCGGCATCCTCACCGAGCCGCTCTCCGCGCTCGCCCTGGCCGAACTGGTCCACCCCTCCGCCGCCATCTGTGGCACGCCCACCGAGGCGGCGGCGCGACT
>JAUNRP010000258.1 GCA_030544165.1 bacterium | reverse complement strand
CGGGACCCGCCTCGGCACCGGGAACGGCCCCGGCAATGAGCCCGGCCGCCGGCTCTGAGGCCACCGAAACCTCCGAGCCCACCGAGGCACCGGCGGGCGGGGAAGCCGGAGGCACCGTCTCCATCACCCACACCCAGGGAACCACTGAGGTGCCCCTGAACCCCGAACGCGTGGTGGTGCTCGACTTCGGCGTCCTGGACACGATCTCCGCGATCGGCGCGGAGGACTCCGTGGTGGGAACCGTCACCGCCACCCTCCCGGAGTGGCTGGACGAGTACGCGGACGCCACCAACGTGGGCACCCTGCAGGAGCCGGACCTGGAGGCACTCACGCTCCTGGACCCGGACCTCGTGATCGTGGGATTCCGTTCGGCCGCCCAGTACCAGACGCTCTCCGCCAACTGGCCCACCGTGGACGTGACGTTCGTGGCCGCGGAGGGCTGGCAGGAGGGTGTCGCAGAAGCCGCTGGCATCATCGGCCAGATCTACGGCGCCGAGGAGCAGGTGGCTGAGGGAATCCACGAACTCGAGCGGGAGATCGAGTCCGTCAGCGCCACCATCCCGGAGGACAACCGCACCCTCGTCCTCTCCACCTCTGCCGGTGAGGTGACCACCTACGGCCCCGCCTCCCGTTTCGGCCTCATCTACTCGGTGCTGGGCATGGATCCGGCCCTCGAGAACGTGGCCGATGACCCCCACGGCCAGGTCATCTCCTTCGAGACCATCGCGGAGACCAACCCGGACTGGATCTTCGTCAATGACAGGGACGCCGCGATCGGCGCTGGCACCGCCGGCCAGGCCGCCGGCGAGGTGCTCAACACCCCGCTCGTCACCGGCACCACCGCCTGGACGGAGGACCAGGTCATCTACCTGGACCCCGCCCGCTGGTACATCGTGCAGCACGGCCTGGAGAACTCCGTGGAGATGGTCCGCGAGATCGGTGAGGCCCTGACACAGTGACGGCGCCCGCCTCGGCACCCCCAGCGCTGAGAGACCCCCGCCCGGCGGCCACCCGCCGGCGCGGGGGACTCGCGCTTGCCGTCGGCCTGATCGTCCTGCTCGCCCTCGCCCTCACCAGCCTGTTCGTGGGCACCGCCTCGCTCGGCCCGGCAGACCTCATCCGAGGCCTCGACGAGCGCCAGACCCAGACCCTCCTCGAATCCCGCCTCCCGCGCACCCTCGCGCTCATCCTCTCCGGCTCCGCGATGGCGGTGGCCGGGATCGTCATGCAGCTCCTGGTCCGCAACCGCTTCGTGGAACCCACCACCGCGGGCACCACGGAGTCCGCCACCCTCGGCCTCCTCCTCGCCACGGTGATCGCGCCCGCCATGCCGCTCCCGGGAAAGATGGCGCTCGCCGTCGTGGCAGGACTCGCCGGAACCTGGCTGTTCCTACGGATCCTGGGCAACATCCCCCTGCGCTCCCAGGTGGTGGCGCCCGTGGTGGGGCTCGTGCTCTCCGGCGTGGTGGGCTCCGTCTCCACGTTCATCGCCTACCGCGCGGACCTCATGCACACGCTCTCCGCCTGGATGACCGGCGACTTCTCCGGCGTGGTCTCCGGCCGCTACGAGTTCCTCTGGATTGTGGCGGCCTGCGGCGTGATCGCCTACCTGGCCGCCAACCGCTTCACCGTGGCGGGCCTGGGTGAGCAGTTCTCCACCAACCTTGGCATCAACCACCGCCGGGTGATGGCGCTGGGCCTGACCATCGTGGCCGTCACCGCCGCCGTGGTGGTGGTGGTGGTGGGCGCCCTGCCGTTCCTCGGGCTCGTGGTCCCCAACATCGTCTCCGCCGTCATGGGGGACTACCTCCGGCGCTCGCTGCCCTGGGTGGCCCTCGTGGGCGCCGGGTTCGTGCTGGTGGCGGACCTGATCGGCCGCACCGTGATCGCCCCGGCGGAGATCCCCGTGGGCGTGGTGGCGGGCGTGCTGGGCGCCGCCGTCTTCCTGGTGGTCCTGGCCAGGAGGTTCCGCGATGGCTGAGGTCCGCATTTCCGACGACGACTCCCGCACCTCCCGCACCCACCCCACCCTGGGCGTGGGCGGGGGTGCCGTCCCGGGCGGCGGTGGGGTACGGCCCGGCCAGTGGCGGATGGTGGCCCTGATCGGGGGCGTGGTCCTCGCCTCCCTCGCCTTCCTGCTGCTCGGCACCCAGGGCCGGCCCGACCTGCTGGTGCCCATGCGCCTCGAGCGGCTCGCACCCATCGTGGTGGTGGGGATCGCCGTGGCCGTCAGCTCCGTGGCATTCCAGACCGTCACGGCCAACCGGATCCTGACGCCCTCGATCATGGGCCTGGACGCCCTCTACGCCCTCATCCAGACGGTGGCGATCTGGGGCTTCGGCTCGGCCGCGGTGGGGGCCACGGACCCGATCCTGCGGTTCGTGTTCGAGACCGCCGCGCTCGTGGGATTCGCGGCGCTGCTCTACCGCGTGGTGCTCGGGAGGATGGGCCGGAGCGTCTACCTGCTGGTCCTGATCGGGATCGTGCTGGGCACCCTCTTCCGCTCGGCCTCCACGTTCTTCCAGCGCGTGATCGATCCGAACGAGTACCTGATCGTGGTGGACCGGATGTTCGCCTCGTTCTCCGGCGTGGACGCCCGTCTCCTGCTCGCCGCCGCGCTGCTCACGGGGGCCGGCTGCGCCTACCTGTGGCACGTGCGCCACGAACTGGACGTGCTCACGCTCGGCCGGGACAACGCGGTGGCGCTCGGAATCTCCCACCGCCAACTGACCTCCCGCGTGCTGCTCGCCTGCACACTGCTGGTGGGCGCGGCGACGGCGCTGGTGGGCCCGATCACGTTCCTCGGCCTGCTCGTGGCGAACCTGACCTACTCCGTGGCCTCCTCCCAGCGCCACTCCACCCTGCTCCCCACCGCGGCCCTCCTCGGGGTGTTGCTGCTGGTGGGAGGGCAGGCGATTCTCGAGCGGATCCTCGGCATGGGTACCGTGGTGGCCGTGGTGGTGGAGTTCGTGGGAGGCATCCTGTTCCTGTTCCTGCTCGCACGGGGGAAAGCATGATCACTACCTCGAAGGTCCGGAAGTCCTACGGGGACCTCCTGGTGCTCAACGACGTCACCCTC
>JAUNRP010000257.1 GCA_030544165.1 bacterium | reverse complement strand
CGCAACATGCCCATGAAGGAACCCGAGATCACCCTCGGAGGAACCAAGGGGTTCTGCATGAGGGATCCGCAGTCGCCGTGCGGTCCGCGCACCGCTTTGGCAGGATGGGACCGGTACCGAACGAGGAGTGAACATGGACATCGGCTGGAAGCTTGCAAGCGGAATTGCGACTGGCGCCGCCGGATTCGCCGCCAACAAGGCCGTGGGTGCGGGATGGAAGGGCTTCACCGGCCGCGAGACGCCGCTGGATGACGCCGATGACAACTTCTCCACCCGCGAGATCCTGATCTTCGCCATCGCCAGTGCCGTGGTGGTGGCCGTGGCCCAGGTGCTCGCCACCCAGGCCGCGAAGAAGTGGTACGGCCCGGTCCGGGACGCCTGAGCGGCTAGTTCCCCTGAGCGGCTACTTCTCGCGGGCGCGCCGTTCCGTGCGCTCCCGCTCGGCCTTCTCCCTCTGCTTGCGCAGCCGATCGGCGCGCAGTGACGCCGCGATATCCCGCCGGTACTCGTCCGAGTGCAGCGTGCGCGAGTCCACCTGGGCGGTGCGGTAGCCCGCCCGCCCGGCCAGGTGCGCCGAGATCGGCGCGGTGACCAACTGGAAGAGCACCACCAGCAGCGCCGTCCACACCACGCTCGGGATCCGCATGGACAGTGCGAGGCCGGTCATCATCAGGGCGAGCCCCAGGCTCTGCGGCTTCGAGGCCGCGTGCAACCGGGTGAGGAGGTCCGGGAAGCGCACCATCCCGATCGCGGCGGCCAGGGTGAGGAGGCTGCCGAGCAGGAACGCGATCCCGCCCAGCACATCGAGGATGAGGTCCAGGTTCACTGCTCCCCCTCCTTCCTGATGATGGTGGCGTGGTCCGGGGCCTGCTCGATCGCATCGGGATCGAACGATGGAGCCACCTCGTGCCCGTCCTCACCGGCGGCCAACTCCGCCTCCGCGAGCTCCGCCTCGGCCAGGGCGTCCACGTCGTGCACCGGGGCGGCGTCGTCCGCGAGCCGCTCGTTCTCCTCGCCGAGCGCCTCGAGTTCCTCGCGCGTGAGGATGTGGTGGTCCACGTCCGATTCGTTCGCGGCGAAGCGCGCCACGGTCACCGTGGAGAGGAATCCCACGAGCGCGAGGGCCACGATGATGGAGAGCAGGTCCGTGCGGTCCATGAGCACGGAGAAGATGGCGGTGAAGCCCACGAGGCCGGCCGTGATGATGTCCACGGAGACGGCCCGGTCCAGCATGGAGGGGCCCTTCTCCACCCGGAACATGACCACCACGGAGGAGATCACGAGGATGGCGAGGCACAGGACGTAGAGCCAGGTCATCGGCGGCCACCACCCTTCTTCGCCTTCTTCTTCCCGGCCGGATGGTGGTGGCGGTGCCCGTGGGTCTCGAGCCACCCCGGAACATCCCCGGTCCCCACCCGCCAGCCGGGCTTGTACCCGGCGTCCGCGAGCTCGGCCTGGGTGGCGAACGCCCGCAGGAGGCGCTCCTCCTGGCGCAGCACGGTGTCACGGAACCGGTTCAGGTGGGCGTTGCCCCCCTTCGCCGGGACATCGAACACGTGGAGGTAGATGACGCCGGTGAGCCGGTGCGTGTTGATGGCCACGGAGCCGGGGATGAGCGTGGTCATGGCCGCGGTGGTGGCGAGGATGAAGTCCGAGTGGCTGCGCAGTTGCACCTTGATCACCGCGGAGCGCGGGGTCCCGGGCCGGAGCGCCACGAGCGCCACCTTGAAACCGGAGATCACCACGTCAGAGACGAAGCGCCCAGCAAGGACCAGGAACGCGAGGGGCCGGAAGCGGTTGAGCCCGCCCACCTTGGGCAGCGGGAAGATCACCCCCACCACGAACGCGAGGATCAGGCCGTTCACCACGTTGCCGAGCGAGATGTCACCCCAGAGGAACACCCAGACCACGGTGAGCCAGAACACCGAGGTGAGGGAGGGAAGGCGGTCGCGGAAGGTCACGGATCCACCTCCCCGGCATCCCCGGCACCACCCGCATCCCCCGCCCCGGCCTCACCGGACCAGGGATCGGTGAAGACGGAAGGTGGGTCCCCGCCGTCGGGGAGGACGGCAGTCATGTACGGGATGCGCGCGCGCAGGTCCACGGCGGCGCGCTGGGTGTACTGCATGAGGGGCCCGGCGCCCACGGCCAGTGCCAGTGAGAGCGCCACCAGCGCACCGGCGGAGCCCACCATCGCGAAGGGGAGTCGCTTGGGCATCTCGGGCGGGTCCTCGGCCTCCTGCCAGAAGGACATGCTCCAGGCGCGGGTCATGGCGTACAGGGTCAACAGCGAGGTGATGAGGCCGGCGGCCACCACCACCCAGGCGAGGGGGGTGCCCACGTTCACCGATGCCTTGATGAGGCCGGCCTTGCCCATGAAGCCGGTCATGGGCGGGATGCCCGCGAGGTTCAGCGCCGGGACCAGGTAGAGGCCGGCGAGCAGCGGGGAGAGCCGCAGCAGCGAGCCGAGCCGGGTCAGCGAGGTGGTCCCGGAGATGCGCTCCATCACGCCCGCCACCAGGAAGAGCGCGGTCTGGGTGGTGATGTGGTGGGCCACGTAGAAGATGGCGGCGCCGAGACCGAGCGGGGTGGAGAGGGCCACTCCCCAGATCATGAATCCGATGTGGGAGACCAGGGTGAAGGAGAGCAGACGTTTGACATCGTCCTGCGCCACGGCGCCCAGGATTCCCACCACCATGGTCACCGCCGCCACGATCAACAACAACGTGTTCAGGCCGCCGCCGGGGAAGAGCAGCACCTCCGTGCGGATGATCGCGTACACGCCCACCTTGGTGAGCAGGCCGGCGAACACGGCCGTGACGGGCGCGGGGGCCGTGGGGTAGGAGTCCGGCAGCCAGGCGGAGAGCGGGAACACGGCCGCCTTGATGCCGAACGCCACGAGCAGCAGCAGGTGCAGCGTGGTCTTCAGGCCCGGTTCCAGCTCCGGGAGGCGCTCGGCCAGGTGCGCCATGTTCACGGTCCCGGTGGCCGAGTAGATCATCGCGATCGCAAACAGGAACACCACCGAGGAGAGCAGGGAGACCACGATGTAGATGGTCCCCGCGCGCATTCGGTCACGCGTTCC
>JAUNRP010000256.1:2819-3167 GCA_030544165.1 bacterium | reverse complement strand
GACTGGGAGTGGGAGGGCGAGGGCCTGCTCGTGGGGGTGGCCAACAACGGCTACATGGGCGGCGGGATGCACCTGACCCCGGACGGCCGCCCGGATGATGGCCTCCTGGATGTGTGCATTGTGAACGGGTCCATCGGCAAGGCCGAGTTCCTCACGATCTTCCCGCGCGTGTTCTTCGGGACCCACGTCTCCCACCGGGCGGTGGACATCCGCCAGACACGGCGGATCGAGATCACCGCGGACCAGGACCACGTGGTTTACGCCGACGGCGAGTTCCTCGGCCGCCTGCCGCTGTCCGCCGAGGTGGTCCCCGGCGCGGTGAGCATCTTCCGGGGCCCTACGCCGCTG
>JAUNRP010000256.1:0-2809 GCA_030544165.1 bacterium | reverse complement strand
GAGCGGGAGGCACGCGCGGCGGACCGGAAGGTGGGGCGGAAAGGTGCCCGCTCGCCGTCGGGGGCGGGGAATGAGAACGTAGACGGGACGCAACCAGAAGGGCATCCGTGACCACACCTGCGCAGCGGTACGCCGCCTCGCGAGAGCGAGCGCGCCGCGAGAAGAGTGAACTGGCGCGGTTCCGCGCCTCCCTGCCGTTCGAGATGGATCCGTTCCAGGAGGACGCGTGCGAGGCCCTGGAGGAGGGCCGCGGCGTGCTGGTGGCGGCTCCCACGGGCTCGGGGAAGACGGTGGTGGGGCTGTTCGGGGTGCACCTGGCGCTCGCGCGCGGCCACCGGGTCATGTACACCACGCCCATCAAGGCCCTCTCCAACCAGAAGTTCCTCGAACTGCGGGGCATCCACGGTGAGGGGCAGGTGGGGCTGCTGACCGGAGATATCTCGATCAACCCGAACGCGCCGGTGCTGGTGATGACCACCGAGGTGCTGCGGAACATGCTCTACAACCGCTCGTCCGCGCTCGAGGACCTGGACGTGGTGGTGATGGACGAGGTCCACTACCTCGCCGACCGCTTCCGCGGGCCCGTGTGGGAGGAGGTCATCATCCACCTCCCCGACCGCGTCCAGCTCATCTCGCTCTCCGCCACCGTGAGCAACGCGGAGGAGTTCGGCGAGTGGCTGACCGAGGTGCGCGGCCCCACCGAGGTGGTGGTGTGGGAGCACCGGCCGGTGCCGCTGTGGCAGCACGTGATGATCGGGCGAACCATCTACGATCTGTACCTGCCCTCCCGCACGGACGAACTGCGTATCAATCCGGAGTTGCTCGCGGCGGCGCGGCGGGCCTCGGCGCCGCGGCAGGGGCGCGGTGGCAGGGGCGGGGGCCGGGGTGGTTCGCGCGTGAACCGTGCCGGGGTGATCACCTCCCTCGACGACGACGCCCTCCTCCCCGCGATCGTGTTCATCTTCTCTCGGGCTGGCTGTGAGGCCGCGGTGGAGCAGGTGCTGGGTTCGCGCGTGGACCTCACCACCCGCGAGGAGGCGGAGCGGATCCGGGAGATCGTGGAGCGCCGCGTGGCGGGCGTGCCGATGGAGGACCTCGGGACGCTCGGCTACATGCGGTGGCTGCATGCCCTTGAGCGCGGGGTGGCGGCCCACCACGCTGGGCTGATCCCGTTGTTCAAGGAGATCGTGGAGGAGCTCTTCACGGCGGGCCTGCTGAAGGTGGTGTACGCCACCGAGACGCTGGCGCTCGGGATCAACATGCCCGCGCGATCGGTGGTGCTCGAGAAGCTCACCAAGTGGGACGGCGCGCAGCACGCGCGGCTCACGCCGGGGGAGTACACCCAGCTCACGGGCCGTGCGGGGCGGCGGGGCATCGATATCGAGGGCCACGCGGTGGTGCTGCACTCCCCGGAGGTGGACGTGGAGGCCGTGGCGGGGCTCGCAAGTAAGCGCACGTATCCGCTGCGCAGCGCGTTCCGGGCCACCTACAACATGACCGTGAACCTGCTGGCACGGATGCGCCACGAGCAGGCACGCGAGGTGCTGCAGACCTCGTTCGCCCAGTTCCAGGCCGACCGCTCCGTAGTGGGGCTCGCGCGGGACGTGCGGCGGGCGGAGAACCGGCTGGAGTCGGTTTCCGGGGACCTGAGCTGCAGCAGGGGTGACCTGACGGAGTACGCCGAGCTCCGCCGTCGGATCAAGGAGGCGGAGAAGGAGTTCTCCGCGGAGAAGTCCCGAGCCGTGCGCAGTGGCGTGGAGGAGACGCTCGGGGAGGTGCGGCCGGGGGACGTGATCCTGTTCTCCCGGGGGCGGCGGCCGCAGCACGCGGTGGTGCACGCGCTCACCGAGTCGCCGCGGGTGGGGGTGATCCTGGACGTGGTGACGGATGATGCGCGCTCCCGCCGGCTGGGGGTTGAGGACCTGATGGGCGGGGTGACGATCGTGGGGGACCTCCGGATCGGCTCCCGCACCAACCCGCGCACGCCGCGTGGCCGGGCGGACCTGGCGGCGCGCGTGCGGTCCTACGTGGCGGGGGAGTCGCGGGAGAAGCCGCGGCGCGCCCACGGGCCTAAGGCGGGTGGAAAGAAGCAGAAGGAGCTCGAGGCGCTGCGGGCGGAATTGCGGGCGCATCCGTGCCACTCGTGCCCGGATATTGAGCTGCACATGCGGCAGGTGCGGGACTACGAGCGGGCCGTGATCGAGCGGGACCAGTTGCTGGAGAAGATCGAGGGGCGCACGGGGACGATCGCTGCCGGGTTTGATCGGATCCGGGAGTTCCTGGTGGAGCTCGGGTACCTGGGCGCGGACGACACGGTCACCTCCGCCGGCGAGCTGCTGCGGCGGATCTACTCGGAGAAGGACCTGGTGCTGGCCGAGGTGCTCAGCCGGGGTCTGTGGGACGGGCTCGCGCCGGAGGAGCTGGCGGCCGCGGTGACGTTGGTGGTGTACGAATCGCGGTCGGACGGGCCGCCGCGGGGGGTGGGCAGGACCACGCCCGCGTTGCGGAAGGCCGTGGGCCGCACGCTGGAGCTGTGGGGCCGGGTGCACGAGGGGGAGCGGCGCCACGGGATCGCCCCGATGCCGGAGGTGGACGCCGGACTCGTGACCGCCATGTACGGCTGGGCCGCGGGGGAGAAGCTCGTGGAGGTGCTGGCCGACGAGGAGCTGCTGCCCGGTGACTTCGTCCGGTGGGCCCGGCAGGTGCTGGATGTGCTGGACCAGATCGCCTCCATCCCCGTGGCGGACGAGGGGCTGCGGGAGAACGCCCGGCGGGCCCGCGTGCTCGTGGACCGGGGGATCGTGGCGCT
>JAUNRP010000255.1 GCA_030544165.1 bacterium | reverse complement strand
CCCGGCTCCCGCCCCGCCTGCCACCCCGGCCCGTGCCGCCCCGCTCACAGCCCCCCCAGCGGCCACGCGCCCCACACTCGGCTCGGAGAGCAACCCGCCCACCGAGTGCAGCACCGTCACACCAGAAACCCGCCACGGATCCAGCCACAGCCGCGCCTGCTCGATCACCCGCGGGAGCGTGAGCCGCACCACGCCCGAACCGCCACTCAGCGTGGCCCCGTCCCACTCGAACCCGCCGGCCTCCACCATCACGGAGTCGATCAGCACCACGCGGTCACCCACCACCACCGCGTGGTCGATCGTGGCTGCGCGCGTCCCGGGATCCCGCAGGTCATGCACCAGCCGCATCGCCGGGAACGCCGGCAACAGAGCGGCGTCCAGCAGCTCATCGGTGCGCCGCGTGGCCTCCCGCTCCAGCTCCGCGGCACGCGGCCCCAGGTGCGCGGCGTCCACGCTCACCCCGGGCGTTCCCACCACCCGCGAGCGCAGCACCTGCATCGGCAGGATCTCGGTGGCCGCCCGCGGCTCGCGCGGCCCGCGGTTCCGCCCGAACGAGATGGGCCCCGAACCCCTCCGCCGCCGCGAACCCCTCGAGTCCTCCTCCGGGAACAGCGGCGGATCGAAGATCGCGCCCACATGCGCCGCCTCCGCCCGCAGCGGCCGTTCCATGGGGCGGTAGAGCGAGGAGTGCCCCGTGGGCCGCCCCGTGCGCGGCGCGCTTCCGCTCCCGGCGCCACTGGTCTCGCCCGCCGTCGACGACGACTCCCCACCCCCAGCACCGCGCCCACTTCCAGCGCCGTGCGAACCGGCCCCACCTGCGGACCCCTCGGACGGCCTGGGCCTCGGCGCCGCAGCCCCGCCGAACGAGCGCCCACCCGCGCGCAGGTGGGCGTCGTACCCGGCCCGCGAGTCCGGATCGATCAGCGTGTCATAGGCCAACTGCACCGCGCGGAACAGCCCCGCGGTCCCTCCGGTGTCCGGGTGCGCCGCGCGCATCAGGCGCCGGTACGCCGCACGGATCTCCTCGCCCGAGGCGTCCTGCCCCACCCCGAGCAGCTCGTAGAGCGTGGGCTCCGCCGGGGAGGTCATGGCGCGTCCAGGGGCTGGTTCTCAGGTGCCGTGGGCGCCACCTTCCGGAAGGTCCACAGCTTGTTCACCACGAAGTTGATCGGCATCGTGAACAGGATCGCGATGATCTGCGCCCAGTACTCGCGCGATCGCAGTCCTACGTCCTCGGTGAACCAGTCCGAGGCCAGGTAGAGCGGCGTCCCCGGGTGCGTGAGCGCCCACTGGATCGCGAGCCCGGCCAGCATCGCCACGGACCCGATCGCGAGGAACGGCCAGAACCCCCTCCACCAGGACACGGTGTGCCCGCGGAAGGTCCACATGCGGTTGAGCTGGTAGTTCCACAGGTTCGCCACCAGGAACGAGACCACCCACACCAGGTTCCGGTACCGGAACGCGAGGTCCGTCTCCCCGAGCCCGAGCACCGGGTCCCCGGCGTTCACCGTGCCACCGTTCAGGCGGTGCATCAGGATGCCCACGGCCATGTTCACGATCACGCCGGATCCGCCCACGAACCCGAACTTCACGAACTGCCGAGCATTCCGCCGCACCCGCTCACCGCGCGTCTCCGCCACCGGGGTGGGGGCAGGCAGGATCGGGGCAGTCACGAGGATCGATGCTACCCGCTGCCGCCCCCGTCCCGCCGGGCCCGGCACCCTCCGCCGCACCCCCTCCCGCCCCTTTCCCGACGACGACGGCGATACCCTTGCCGCATGACCACCCCGCCGCACCCAGATTCCACCGTTCCGGACTGGGACACCTACTTCCTCGGGATCGCGAACGCGGTGGCGGCCCGCGCCAAGTGCACCCGCAGGCGTGTGGGGGCGGTGCTGGTGATGGAGAAGCGGATCATCGCCACCGGATACAACGGCGCGGCGCCCGGCGAGCCCGACTGCCTCGAGGGGGCCTGCCCGCGCGGGGCGCTGGACTATGACGCGGTCCCCGCGCTTGGCGATTACGACCGCCCCGGCAGCGAGGGCTTCTGCATCGCCATCCACGCGGAGGTGAACGCGCTGCTGTTCGCCACCCGGGACACCAAGGGCGCCACCGCCTACATCACCGATCCGCCATGCCCGGGCTGCCGCAAGGCGTTGGCGGCCGGCGGGATCCAGCGGGTGGTGTGGCCGGGCGGAACCTACGAGGGCCGCACCGAGATGATGGACTGGAGCCGGTAACCGCAGGTCACCGGGCGCGCCGCTGCGAGCCCGCACCCCGGCCCAGTCGCGTTCGCCCTAAGCGGGAGACCCCCTCCCCCGGAGGCGGTGCGCGCCCACCCTTCCTAGGGTGGAGAACATCCACTACGAAGGGAGCCAGATCATGACTCACCACCTCTCTGACAAGAAGGTCGCGTTCCTGACCACCGATCAGTACGAGGACTCCGAGCTCACCTCCCCCTGGGAGGCCGTGGAGGAGGCGGGCGCCACGGCGCACCTGCTCTCCCCGGGCGGCAAGAAGGTGGAGGGCAAGAAGGGCCACTCGCAGGAGGCGGACCTGGACGTGGCGGACGCCAACGCGTCCGACTACGACATGCTCGTCCTCCCCGGCGGCACCAAGAACGCCGATCACCTCCGCGTGGAGGAGGCAGCCGTGAAGTTCGTGAAGGACTTCAACGCCGCGGGCAAGCCGATCGCGGTCATCTGCCACGGCCCGTGGATCCTCACGGACGCGGACGCCGTGAGCGGCAAGAAGATGACCTCCTACAAGTCGCTCAAGACGGACCTGAAGAACGCCGGCGCCGAGTGGGTGGACGAGGAAGTGGTGGTTGACGCCAACCTCATCACCTCCCGCACCCCGGATGACCTGCCTGCATTCAACCGCGAGCTGTTGAAGGCCCTCGAGGGCTGATCTCCACCGGCATGTAGTGCACGCTCGCCGTGGCGGCGAGCAGAGGCTACATGTCCCCTGACCAAGGCGGGACGACGGCGGAACTCACCTTCCGTCGTCGTCCCGCGTTGTTACGGGGTCAGGGGCCCTACTTCGCAGCCTTCGCCGCTGCCGCCTCCTCGGCGCGGTCCACCATGTAGGTGATCCAGATCGGAGCGAACGGAGAGGTGCAACCGGGCGGGGTGGGGTAGTCCTTCAGCACCTCGAGGCGCTCCCCGATCGCGAGCGCCCGCTCCC
>JAUNRP010000254.1 GCA_030544165.1 bacterium | reverse complement strand
AAGGGGCACGAGCTGGTACTGCACGCGCGCAACGAGGGGCGGGTCTCCGCCGTCGGGGAGCTGGTGGACCGCGGTGCGGAGGTGCTGGTGGGTGACCTGGGGGACCTGGACGAGGCGCTGGCGCTCGCGGAGGCGGCGAATGAGCTGGGGCGGATGGATGTGGTGATCCACAATGCCGGGCTCGGGGACGGGTACGCCGGGCCCGTGATGGGCGTGAACGTGGTGGCGCCGTATGTGCTGACCGCGCTGATGGAGCGGCCGGAGCGGCTGGTCTACCTGAGTTCGGGGATGCACCGCACCGGCTCGGAGAGGGTGCTGGAGGCGGACTGGGGCGCGGGCGGCGGGGAGTACTCGGACTCCAAGCTGGCGGTGACGGCGCTCGCGATGGCGGTGGCGCACCGGTGGCCGGAGGTCGCGGTGAACGCGGTGGATCCGGGCTGGCAGCCCACCGCGATGGGCGGCGAGCATGCCACCGGGGACATGGAGGACGGGATCGGCACCCAGGTGTGGCTGGCGGATGCGTTCGAGGCGGGGGAGGAGACGGCCGGGTACTGGAAGGTTCTGGCGCGCGAGCAGCCGCACCCGCTGGTGATCAGTGAGGAGTTCCAGGAGAGGTTGCTGGCCTCCTTGGCGGAGTTCACCGGGGTGGAGTTGGGGTAGCGGGAGATGCCGAGCGGCGCCGGGCGGTGCTGGGAGGTGCTGGGAGGAGCGCTTCTACAGCGGCAGGAAGGCCGGGCAGGCCGGTGACCTGACCATTTTGACGACCTCAAATTTGTGGATCCGCAGAACGGCGTTGCAATTTCAACGCTTCGAAGATTTGAGGGAAGGAATTGTGACAGGTCCCCCGGGTGCCTGGGGCTGGGGGCGTCCGACCGGTGGTTTCAGGATTGATTCCGGGGCGGGTTCCGTTGCGTGAACACCCGGTAGCGGTCCGAGCGGCGCGATCCTACAGCGGCAGGAAGGCCTCAGGGTCCGTGGCGAGGCGATCGCCGAGGGCTTCGGTGAGTCGGCGTTCCACCTCGAAGTCGTAATACTCGGCGCTGGCCTGGCCATCCCAGTCCTCGTCCGCGCCCGACACCTCGGAGGCGGCATTCTCGAGGAACTCGGCCACGTCCTCCAGTCCGAACCAGCGGAACGCCGCGATCGCCTCGGCCACGTCATGGGTCTCGAACACCTGCTCCACGCCGTTTCCCTCGATCGCGCCATCCACCGAGATGGCGGCAACCAGGTGGTGATCGCCGTGGCCTGCGTCGAGCGGGAGGTCATCAGCCATGAACTCGGTGGCGCGGTTCCAGGCCGCGATGGTGTCGATCTCGGTCATGCTCGGCGTGGTCCCCTCGCGTGGTCTCCGGGTTGCGTGTGGCTGGTCCCGCAACGCCACTGTGGCGTGTGCTTCCAGCCTACGGTGCCGCCGCCTGCACAGGGGAGGCCCCCGGAGAGATCCCGGAGGGGGCTCAGTACCTCTCTTCGTCACACATCCGTGCGAGTTCCTCTGAGAGGGAGGCACCGGGCTCCGGAGCTGGAAGATTCCATGGCTGCCGAGAATCAGGGTGGAAGAGCTCGGACTCGGCCACCGTCCCGTGCACCACGGGCCCCTCCGACGAGCATT
This sequence comes from bacterium, assembly GCA_030544165.1. GTDB lineage: Bacteria > Actinomycetota > Actinomycetes > Actinomycetales > Actinomycetaceae > JAAZBW01. The sequence continues at coordinate 1,652 of JAUNRP010000254.1, read as the reverse complement.
GCATCCGCTGCCGATCCTCCATCTCTGCCATGCGCTTCAGCGTAGGACTCGATCCCACAGCCATGCATCGAGATTTCCCCTTGACCCTCACGCGGCGTGAGGCACCACCATCGAACTCGTGAGAGATTCTGGAACCATGGAGCGAAACCCGCTGGCACCCCCCACGGCCACCCCGGCCACCGGGGCCGGGGCCACCTCAACCGCCCCCACCCCGGATGAGCACTGGCTCACCGTGGGCCAGGTGGCGGAGGCGTGTGGGATCAGCGTGCGAACGCTGCACCACTGGGATGAGATCGGGCTCGCGCAGCCATCCGGCCGCACCCACGCGGACTACCGGCTGTACAACGCCCAGGACATCGCCCGCATCCAGCGGGTGCTGGTCTACCGCGAGTTGGAGATCCCGCTCGCGGAGATCTCCCGGCTGCTGGAGGAGCCGGCCACCAACGCCGCGGAGCACCTGCGCCGCCAGCGCGCGCTGCTCCACACCAGGATCTCGCGCCTGCAGGAGATCGTCTCCGCAGTGGACATGATGTTGGAGGAGGATCCAATGAGCAACGATCGCACCGCCAAGGCCCAGGCCGAGGTGTTCGGAAAGCAGTGGGAGGCGGAGGCCCAGGAGCGCTGGGGTGACACGGAGGCCTGGCGCCAGTCCCAGGAGCGCGGCGCGAAGCTCTCCGCGGAGGACTGGGAGCGCGTCAAGGAAGAGGGCGATTCCCTCAACCAGGACCTGGGCGCAGCCTTCCGGGACGGCATCGAGCCGGGCAGCCCCGAGGCCAACGCCCTCGCCGAGCGCCACCGCGCCGGGATCGCGGAGTTCTACGATTGCACCCATTCCATGCAGGTCTGCCTGGGCCGGATGTACGTCCAGGACCCGCGCTTCACCGAGTACTACGAGAAGATCGCCCCGGGCCTCGCCCAATGGCTGACCTCGGTCATCGATGAGAACGCCCGCGCCAACGGCATCGATCCCGACACCGCCGAGTGGGCCTGACACCCACTCCACGCCACCCCTCCGAGGACGCCTCGAAAGTGCCCTCGAATGGCGGCCCAAAGGCCTAGCCGTGACCCACCTCACGGCATAGGGTTGATGGCATCCGAACCGCCAAAGATCCTCACCGAAGAGGAAGAATCGGAGGACACCATGACCGATAGCACGCTCGAGACCGAAGAGTTTTCGGGCTCGCAGAACTGGAGTGAGCAGGTCTGCGACGCCCTCGGCGTCAGCCGCGAGAAGCTCGACGCCGTCAAGCCGATCGTCACGGAGCTCGTGCAGCGTGTGATGGAAACCCACCCCCGGGGCGATGCCTCCATGGCCGCCTTCCTGGTGGGCTTCGCCGCCGCCAAGGACGGGGACTTCTCCCCGGAGTCCGTCACCTCCCGCGTGCACATCGTGGAGGAACTGATCGAGCGCTGACCCTCGAGCGTCACGGCGCCCGCACCCCGCTTCCGGCGGTGGCGCGGGCGCCGTCCGCGTACCCTGACTGGTGATGCCCATTCCCGACGACGACTCCCACCTCCCAGCCACCCCCCACCCGGGTCCGGGGGAGGGGTCCGTCCGCGCGGATACGCCGGGTGGCAGCGGAACTGGCGCCGCGGCTTCCGCCGGAGCTGTGTCATCCGCTGGAGCCGCGTCACCCGCCGGGGCCCCGGCA
>JAUNRP010000253.1 GCA_030544165.1 bacterium | reverse complement strand
TTCACTCCCGCTCCGGGTGCGTGGACGCTCCAGGCCGACGGCGCCCGCCTCAAGCTGGGCCCCGTCTCGCGCGCAGAGTCCGCCGTACGCCTCGCGCCGGGAGAGCTCTCGCTCGGCAAGAACGAGGTCCTCGTGGGCACCGGGGATGGGGCGGCCCGCCTCGGGCAGGTGGCCCCGGCGGGAAAGTCGTGGATGGACGCGGCCGCGTGGGGGCGGGGCCTGCGCGAGAAGGTGAGCTTCGTCGTCGGGAATGAGGAGGACGCGTGAACAACGGACGGTACGGGGTAAGGCCCCAACGGGGGCGCCCACCCGCGCGCGGAGGCCGGTTTGAGCAGCGCCCCCAGGCGGACCTGCCGCGGCTGGTGGCGCACAAGGTGCTCTCCGCCGTGGAGACGGATGACGCCTACGCGAACCTCGCCCTGACCCACGCGCTCCAGGAGGCGGGGCTGGGTGGCCGGGACGCCGGGTTCGTCACCGAGCTCGTGTACGGGACGCTGCGGCTCCAGGGGCGGTATGACGCGATGATCGCCCGCGGGCTCGAGGGCCGCACGATCGCAACGTTGCAGCCCGCCCTGCGGATCGCGCTGCGGATGGGGGCCCACCAGCTCCACGCCATGCGGATCCCGGAGCGGGCGGCGGTCTACGAGACCGTCAACCTGGTGAAGGTGGTGGCGGGGCACGCGCCCGTGGCGTTGGCGAACGCGGTGCTGCGGAAGGTGGACGCGCGCTCGCTCGAGGAGTGGCGCGAGCTCATCATGGCCGAGGAGGGGCCGGCCGCGTGGGACTCACACCCCGCGTGGATCGTCTCCGCCTTCCGGCAGGCGCTGACGCTCGAGGGGCGGGGCGGGGAGCTCCGCGAGCTGCTGGAGGCCAACAACACCCCCGGCCCCGTGACGCTCGTGGCACGGCCGGGACTCGCCGAGAGGGAGGAACTCATCGAGGAGTTTCCCACCGAACGTACGCCGTACTCCCCGGTGGGGCTCTGGCTGCGCGGCGGGGCGCCCGGGGACATCCGGGAGGTCCGGAGCGGTCACGTGGGCGTGCAGGACGAGGGCTCGCAACTCATGGCCTACCTGCTCGCGGACGCGCCGATCGAGGGCGAGGACACGCGGTGGCTGGACATGTGCGCAGGTCCGGGTGGGAAGGCCGCGCTCTTGGGCGCCCTTGCGCGGCAGCGCGGCGCCCACCTGCTGGCGAACGAGGTGCAGGAGCACCGCACCCAGCTCGTGCGCAACGCGGTGAAGCCGCTCGGGGATGCCGTCACAGTGGTGACGGGGGACGGGCGGGACATCGGCACGGACTCGCCCGAGTCGTTCGATCGTATCCTCCTCGACGCGCCCTGCACCGGCCTGGGCTCGTTGCGCCGGCGGCCCGAGTCCCGGTGGCGGAGGAGCGAGCAGGACCTGCGTGACCTCACCGTGCTGCAGCGAGAGCTGCTGGGCTCGGCGATCGCCGCGCTGCGGCCGGGGGGAGTGCTCGCCTACGTCACGTGCTCGCCGCACCTGGGGGAGACCGTGACACAGGTGGCCGAGGCCGTGCGCCGCCACCCGGTGGACCTCCTGGACGCGCCCGCGGTGCTGGCGCCCTTCGGGGTGGAACTGGAGCGGGGCGAGGTGCACCCACTCCCCGAGACGGTGCAACTGTGGCCGCACGTGCACGCGACGGACGCCATGTTCGGCGCCCTCCTGGTCAAGCGCGGGTAGGCTCGCGGGGTGGGCATAGTCATCTCTCCGTCGATCCTGAACAGCGACGTCTCGGACATCAGGGGCGAGCTGGAGAAGATCCAGAACGCCGATTTCGCGCACGTGGACGTGATGGACAACCACTTCGTCCCGAACCTCACCTGGGGACTGCCGGTGGTGGAGCGGATCGTGCAGCGGGGGATCCTCCCCGTGGACGCGCACCTGATGATCGCCGATCCGGACCGCTGGGCGCCCGGGTACGCCGAGGCGGGCTGCGCGTCCGTCACCTTCCACGCGGAGGCGGCGTCGGCCCCCATCCGGCTCGCACGGGAGATCCGGAAGCTCGGCGCCCGCGCCGCGCTCGCCCTCAAGCCCGCCACCGATATCGCGGCGTACGAGGACCTCCTGCCAGAGTTCGACATGATCCTCGTGATGACGGTGGAGCCCGGGTTCGGGGGCCAGTCCTTCCTGGACTCGATGCTGCCCAAGGTGCGCCGCACCCGGGAGGCCATCGAGCGCGCCGGCCTGGACATCTGGGTGCAGGTGGACGGCGGGGTCTCGCAGGAGACGATCGAGCGGGCCGCGGAGGCCGGGGCGAACAACTTCGTGGCCGGATCGGCCGTGTTCAAGGCGGAGGACGCCGCGGGAGAGGTGGACCGCCTCCGCGAGCTCGCCATCGGCTCCGCGCACTGACCACCCGCGTATACTGTTCCCAGTCTCCGGGGTCGGTGTAACTCCGAACCGGCGGTGAGAGCCCGCGAACCGCGCACCACGCGCGGTTGACCTGGTGGAATTCCAGGGCCGACGGTCAAAGTCCGGATGGGAGGAGACGCGGGCTCCACCGCGCACACGCGCTCGTGGCCAGCCCGAGTCGTGGCACCCCGGTGGGAAGGGTGGCGCGATGCCAGAGCTCGCACGCGCGCGTGCCCGCCGCCGCGCCGTCACCATCCCCGTGATCGCCGGACTCGTGGTCCTCGCCCTGTGGGAACTTGCCAGCCGCGCCGGCCTCGTCGATCCCTTCTTCCTCCCCGCGCCCTCCGCCATCGCCCAGCGCCTCGCCGGTGATCTGGGCTCCGGCCTCATCCTCGGCTACCTCGGCACCACGCTCCGGGAGGCCGTGGCGGGCACCGCGCTGGCCGCCGCCGTGGCCCTCCCGCTCGGCTACCTCGTGGCCAAATCCCGCCTGGCCGCCCGCATCATCGAGCCCTACGCGGCCGCCTCCCAGGCCGTGCCCGCGATCGCACTCGCCCCGCTCCTCCTGCTGTGGATCCCGGGCAGCTTCCTGCCGATCGTGGTCCTCTGCGCCCTCATGGTCTTCTTCCCCGTCATGCTGGGCACCATCTTCGGCCTGCGCCACATCCCCACGGAGATCACGGACGCCGCCCGCCTCGACGGCGCCCATGGCACCAGCCTGCTCGCCCACATCGAGTGGCCGCTCGCCCTCCCCGCCCTCCTCACCGGACTGCGCAACGGCTTCACCCTCTCCATCACGGGCGCGATCGTGGGCGAGTGGACCATGGGCGGGCGCGGCATGGGGATGGTGCTGCCCGGCCTTGTGCGTGCGGCGGACACGGTGGGCCTCTTCGCC
>JAUNRP010000252.1 GCA_030544165.1 bacterium | reverse complement strand
TGAGCTTGACGAAGTTGACGGCGTAGCCGGAGACGCGAACGGTGAGGTTCGGGTACTTCTCGGGGTTGGCCATCGCGTCCTGGAGGGTCTCGCGGGAGAGCACGTTGATGTTGGCGTGGAAGAGGCCGGGGCGGTGGTCGCGCTCCTGGCGGGCGGCGCGCATGGACTCGAGGCGCTCGTTGAAGGTCTTGGATGCCATGGGGGTCTCCTAGTGGTTGATCGGGAAAACTGGGGGGCTGGGTCAGTCCTCGGGCACGAAGCCGGCATCAAGGAGGCCGACCAGGTTGTCCACCTGCTCCTCCTTGGTGCGGCCGAGGCCGGAGGGCGTGATCGTGTTGGTCAGGGAGATGCCGTCCAGGGCATCGGCGTAGTCGAGCTTGCCCACGGAGAGCATGGAAGCGAGCATCCCGTGGGAGTCGGCCCCGTTCTCCGGGTTGGCGCCCGGCGCGAACGGCATCCCGGCGCGGTGGCCGGAGGGGAAGTTGCCGGTGTTCTTGCCGTAGACCACGTTCGAGGTGATGGTGAGCACGGACTGCGTGGGGATCGCGTCCCGGTAGAGCGGGATCTCCTTGATCTTCTCCATCACGGTGTGGACCACCACGGCCGCGATCGAATCGGCGCGGTCGTCATCGTTGCCGTAGCGGGGGAAGGTGCCCTCCACCAGGTAGTCCACGATCAGGCCGGTCTCATCCCGCACCGGGGTGACCGTGGCGTGCCGGATCGCGGAGAGCGAGTCCGCCACGATCGAGAGGCCCGCGATCCCGCAGCCCATGGTGCGCACGATGTCCGAATCGTGCAGGGCCATCTCCATGGCCTCGTAGTGGTACTTGTCGTGGCTGTAGTGGATGATGTTCAGCGCCTCCACGTAGGTGCCCACCACCCAGTCGAGCATGTGCTCGTAGCGCTCCCACACGTCGTCGAAGTCGAGGGGGCCATCGCCCTCCACGGCCTCGTGCCCGGCAACGATCTGCTTGCCGGAGACCTCGTCCCGGCCGCCGTTGATGGCGTAGAGCAGGGCCTTGGCGGCGTTCACGCGGGCGCCGAAGAACTGCATCTGCTTGCCCACCCGCATGGGGCTCACGCAGCAGGCGATCGCGGCGTCATCGCCCCAGTAGTCGCGGATCTGCTCGTCCGCCTCGTACTGCAGCGAGGAGGTCTCGATGGAGACGGCGGCGCAGAAGTCCTTGTAGCCCTCGGGCAGCGCGGGGTCCCAGAAGATGGTGATGTTCGGCTCCGGGGCGGGGCCGAGGTTCCGCAGGGTCTGCAGGAGGCGGAAGGAGGTCTTGGTGACCAGGGTGCGGCCGTCCTGGCTCATGCCGGCGTCCGACCAGGTGGCCCAGTACGGGTCGCCGGAGAAGATCTGGTCGTAGTCCACGGTGCGCAGGAAGCGCACGATCCGCAGCTTGATCACGAGCTGGTCGATGATCTCCTGGGCGTCCTGCTCGGTGATCACACCGGCGGCGAGGTCCCGCTCGAAGTACACATCGAAGAACTGGGAGAGGCGCCCGAAGCTCATCGCGGCCCCGTCCTGGGACTTGATCGAGGCGAGGTAGCCGAAGTAGGTCCACTGCACGGCCTCCTTCGCCGTGGTGGCGGGCCCGGAGATGTCGAATCCGTACATCTGGGCCATGACCTTGAGCTTCTTCAGGGCCTTGATCTGCTCGGAGTGCTCCTCGCGGTAGCGGGCCCAGTGCTCGGAGAAGCCCTGGTCCAGGGTGGCGTCCTTGGCCGCCTCCTTCTCCGCGATCAGCGCGTCCACGCCGTAGAGGGCCACGCGGCGGTAGTCGCCGATGATGCGGCCGCGCCCGTAGGCGTCCGGCAGGCCGGTGATGATGTGGGAGGAGCGGGCGGCGCGGATGCGCGGGGTGTAGATATCGAACACCGCATCGTTGTGGGTCTTGCGGTACTTGGTGAAGGTGTCCTTCACGTGCTGCTCGGGCTCGGCGCCCGCCTCGCGCAGCGCGGTCTCCACCATGCGCCAGCCGCCGTTGGGCATCATGGCGCGCTTGAGCGGAACGTCCGTCTGGAGGCCCACCACCACATCGTCATCCTCACAGATGTAGCCCGCCGGGAACGCGTCCACGTCCGCCGGGGTCTCGGTATCCACCGCGAACACGCGCTTCTTGCGCTCCACGCTCAGGTAATCGGCCTCGAGCGTGTCCCACAGGCGCAGCGTCTTCTCCGTGGCACCCGCCAGGAAGGAGGCATCCCCCTCGTAGGGCGTGTAGTTGCGCTGGACGAAGTCCCTCACATCGATCCCGTGCTGCCACGGGCCGGGGGTGAATCCGTCCCATGCCCGGGTCTGTCCCGTGAGGATGGTGGGCGGGATGTGCGTGGTGGTCACGTTCTCTCTCCTTTGTGCGCCTGCGGCTGTTCGTCGCGGTGCTGCGGCCCGCAGAACGGGCAAACGCCGAGGGATTGCCTCGGCGCCCCTCCAGTCTAGGCGGGTTCACCTAAGGGTTCGAGGGCGGGCTGGAAGGGGCCCGGTGGGGTGCCTCACATCGGCGGAATCCCGCCGCTGGGAAGGGGACCATGGTCCCAGCGGGTGGCTCGCGGCGAGAGGTGAGTGCCGCCGTCGGGCAGGGTCCGGCGGGCGGTGCGCTCCGCCGTCGGGACTGCCGCGCCCAGGGCGGAACCGCTAGCCTGCCAGCGTGCCCAGCCTCCGCGAGTCCCTGCCCCGCCGCACCGCCCGCCTCACCCTGCGTGCCCTCTCCCCCGACGACGCAGCGTCCGTCTTCGCGTACCGTTCCCTCCCGTCCGTGGCCGAGTTCATGACGGCGATGCCGGGTGACCTGGAGGCGTTCCGCGCCGGCTTCGCGGAGTTCCAGGAGAACAACCTCGCGATCGAACTGGACGGCGCGGTGATCGGGGACGCGATGGTGAAGCGCCAGAACGCGTGGTCCCAGGCGGAGGTCACCGAGCAGGCCGTGGGCGCCCAGGCGGAGCTCGGCTGGTGCCTGGCGCCGGGGAACGAGGGCAGGGGATTCGCCACCGAGGTGGCGGAGGAGTTGCTGTCGATCGCCTTCGAGGGACTCGGGGTGCGGCGGATCGAGGCGGGCTGCTTCGCGGAGAACGCGGCCTCGCGCCGCGTGATGGAGAAGGTGGGGCTGCGCCTGGAGGGGGTGTTCCTGAAGGAGTCGCTCCACCGGGACGGGACGTGGCGGGACGGCGCGAGCTACGCGCTGCTGGCCGAGGAGTGGTTCGGGCGGCGGGGGGATACTCCGGCGCGGTAACCGCGGCGCGGGCACTCCGGCGCGGTAACCGCGCCTCCGCCGCGCTCGGGGCAACC
>JAUNRP010000251.1 GCA_030544165.1 bacterium | reverse complement strand
GGTCACCGAATCCACCGTTCTGTCCCGTCACCCGCTCCTTTAGGTTGTGACGCCAGTCACTGTGCCAGACACCCGGGTTTTAGCGGCCTCCGCCGCCGCCTCCACCACCGCCACCTCCGGCTCCGCCGCCACCGCCACCTCCGGAGAAGCCTGAGCCTCCGGAAGACCCGCTGGTGCTCGGAGAAACGGAGAGGGAGGACATGCCGGTGCTGGAGAGCTGAGAGACCGAGTTGGTGACCGATGCGAACGAGCGGCCATCGAAGTTGCTGCCGGCGTACCAGGACACACCCGGTTCGTACCGGCCCTCCGCGGCGAGCTGATCGAAGATCCGGCCCCAGCGTTCGGTCTCACCGAACACCATCGCCCACGGCAGGTACTTGGAGAAGATGTCCTCCCCCTCCTCCCACCGGAGTTGGTTCGCATCCGCCGTGGCGATGTACTCGCGGAAGCCGCGGAGCTGATCGTAGACCGCCCGGCCCTCCGCGGTGCGGCCATGGGCGGCCTTGGCCGTGAGGGCCATGGTCACCGGGATCAGCAGGAGCCCTCCCCCCACCAACAGAATTCCCGGCGGGATCACGAGGCTGAAAAGTTCGAACACGTCAGCAAAGGACCCCCACAGGGCGAAGGTGCTCACACCCAGAGCGAAGAGGAGCCAGAGGGCGATCGGCAGCACGGACTGCCACCGCAACATCGGCCTCGGACGGGTGAGGCCCTTCCGGCGGAACCAACGCTGCCGATCCGAGTCCTCCGTGAGGGCCCTGCGGAAGGCGGCCACCTCGGTGTAGAAATCCCCCGAGAGTTCCTTGGTGGTCACACTCGGGCCGGAGCCGAACAGGTTCGAGAGGAGTTGGGACTCGTACGGCTCCAGCCGCCGGCGGTCAGAACGATCCGTGCGGTTCCGGCTCAGCCGCCAGTTGTTCGGCTTCCCGCCAATCCAGCTCGTTCCCTCCTCCTGGATATCGAGGTGGCCGCGCACGGCGAGGTCCACGATCGTGGCCGAGAGCGCAGTTGTGGAGGCCGATTCGTCCATGATCACCGAGGCCTGGGCGGGCAGGATCTCGTCCGGCGGAACGAACTGCACCGCCACCGGCGGCTCGGAGCTCATGGTCACCGCCCGCGTCCCAGCGTTCCGGGTCCCCGGCGGCACGCCCTCGTAGATCTGGTCTCGCCCACGCACGATTCGGAGGGCGGAGAGTCCCGCCGCAATCGCCGCCATGATTCCCGCGAGCCACGGGGCGTTCGTGTTCAGGAATCCCATCAGTCCACCGGTGGTAGCAGGTGGCCGATCCGCCGTGGCGCCTGCTCCTGTGCCAGACCCAGTTCCGGACCCGGTCCCCGAGGAATCCGGCACATCCACCAGCATCGGCTTGATCCCAGTGAACGTCCCCGGCGCCCACGCCACCGCCACCGTGAACGCATCCCCCGATTCCACTCCGCTTCCCGTGAACGTGACCGAGTTCCCGCTCGCCACCTCATCCGCGCACGGGTCCTGGGAGCCCCGGCCGCCCTGGAAGCACCTCTGGTCGGTCACGGCGCCCGGACCGGTCACAGTCACCACCACCTGCTCGACCGGGTTGTCAAAGTCCGTGAAGATGTTCCAGAACAGCTCGTCCTGGTCCGGCACACCCCGCTGGCCCCGGATCGCGTTGAGTGCGCCGTCCACGTCATAGATCAGCAGGTACTCCTGGACGCCAGTCCGGGTGTCCGAGCTGCCGTCCGGCGCGCCCACTGAGAGGCGGATCTCCGTGCCCGTGTCGTAGTCCACCCACACCTCGGCGGGGGCGCCACTCGGGCTCGAGACCGCGAAGCCCGAGAACTGGTAGACCCGCATCTTCGTGGGGTCCGGGTCATATCCCATCCCGGAGATGAGGGTCCGGTAGAACCCCAACCCGTCACGCGAGCCAAAGTCCCACTCGTACCTCTCCGACACCTTCATCGAGCCGTCCGCCGCCACGTGAATGTTCACCGCGAGCGAGCGGACCACGTCGTCCGCCGGGTCCCCGTCCGCTCGAGCGGCAGGGACTCCCAGCAGCGTGAGTCCCGCCGCGAGCACCGCTACCACCAACGCAACTGTTCCCCGACGACGCAGACTCGCCCCGCCGTCGTCGGCAATCCTGACGCTTCGGCTGGCTCCCGTCCCGGCGCCGCGCGCCACCATGGCCTCCCTCATCATGTGGCGAGGGTACCCGCCGGATTCACCCTGCGGCGAGCGGCGCCGCGCGCCGCTGGAACGCGGATCAGCTCCAGACGAGGGCTTGGGCCGGGTCCTCCAGGATCGTGCAGACGTCACGCAGGACGAGCGCGCCGAGCTCGCCGTCCACGAGCCGGTGGTCGAAGCTGAGGGTCAGCGTGGTCACGTGCGCGGGGACCAGCTCGCCATCCCGCACCCAGGGCTGCTCGCGCACCGCGCCGAACGCGAGGATCGCGGCCTCGCCGGGGTTGAGGATCGGGGTGCCGGTGTCGATGCCGAAGGCGCCCACGTTGGTGATCGTGATGGTGCCGTCCGTCATGTCCGCGAGGCTGGCCTTGCCGGCGCGCGCCGTCTCCACGAGCTCCGCGAGCCTGAGGGCGAGCTCCTTGAGGGAGAGCTTGTGGGCGTCCTTGATGTTGGGAACCACGAGGCCGCGGGGCGTGGACGCCGCGATCCCCATGTTCACGTAGTGCTTGTAGACGATCTCCTGGGTGTCCTCGTCCCACGAGGCGTTGATCTCCGGGTGGCGATGCACCGCGAAGAGGAGCGCCTTCATCACCAGGAGCAGCGGGGTGAGGCGGAGTCCGGCGAACTCGCGATCGTTCTTGAGGCGCGCGAGCAGCTCCATCGTGCGCGTCACGTCCACCGTGTGGGTCACCGAGACGTGCGGCGCCGTGAACGCCGAGGAGACCATCGCCTGGGCGGTGCGCTTGCGCACGCTGCGGACCGGGACGCGGGTGCGGCGGCCGTCTGGGGAGACCTTGCCGCCCACGAGCCAGGCCTCGTCCCCCGGGTAGAGGGCGTAGTCCTGGGCGTTCATGGCCTCTTGGTGGGCAAGGACATCGTCCCTGGTCACGATCCCGCCGGGGCCTGAGCCCGCGATGGCGGTGAGGTCGATACCGAGGTCCCGCGCCAGTTTGCGCACGGGGGGCTTGGCGAGGACGCGTCTGGCCTCGGCCGCGTCGTCCTCCTCGAGTCCGTTCTCGGCCGATCCCGCCGACGGCGGCGCGTGCGTTGGTCCTTCGGCTGCAGTTTGGTGCGGCGCGGGCGCTCGGTGACCAAGATCTGGCGCACCCTCACGAGAATCTGACGCACCCTC
>JAUNRP010000250.1 GCA_030544165.1 bacterium | reverse complement strand
TACGGAACGCAGCAGCCGTACGGCGCACAGCAGCCCTACGGAGCGCAACAGGGCTACGGGGGCCGGGCTGCGCCGTCGTACGGACCACAACAGCCGCAGCAGCAGTACACGCACGTGCCCGTGCGCCCGGACCGCGAGCGCCGGACGCCGATCGCGGCATGGGTGGCCGTGGGGGCGGGGGTGGTGCTGCTCGCGGTGGGGATCTGGTGGTTCGTCACGCAGGTGCTGGGCGGCGGGGATGACCCGGGGACGGTGCCGGGCGCGACTCCCACGGTGACGGTCTCCCCCACGCAGTCGCCCACGGACGGGACCCCACCAGCGGAACCCACACCGGAGCCCACGCCCGAACCCACCGAGGCACCCACGGTCGCCGCTGAGGAGGAGTTCGAGGCACTGCGTGCGAGCGTGCTCGAGGGCGCGAACGCCACGCAGTGCGTGGACGTGGCGGCGGACTCGGACGGGCTGGTTCGGTTGGCGGGAATGGCGCGGGAGTTGGGCGCTCCGCAGATCGAGTCGGCGAACAGCGCGGCACGGGAGGTGCTCACCACGCTCCAGGGCAGGTGCAATGCCTCGTGGGCGATCAGGGTGGCCGAGTCCGCCGAGACGAGCTCCCCGGAGATCACCGCCCTCACGGAACGCGACTGGGTGGTGGCCACCCGCCCGCATCCGGGTGAGGCCCCGCACCAGGTGCTCGATTTCGAGAGCCCCTCGGGGAACATCGTCTGCAACCTCTCCGGGGGGAGCGCCCGCTGCACGATCTACCAGTACGACTTCACCCCCGGCGGAGACTGCTCCCCCGGATCGGCCGCCACCCTCCTGGTGGACGAGACCGGTGCGCGGTTCGAGTGTTCCACGCAGGCCGTGGGGGGCGGGCCGGGCCTGAGCTACGGCGGGACCAGCTACGACGGCCGCTACTACTGCACCTCACAGGAGGACGGCATGCACTGCTTCGATTCGCTCAGCGGGGCCGGGTTCCAGGTGGCACGCGCAACCGGGGTGACGTTCGAGCCCACACTGGGGTTCGAGGACAACGGGTAGCGCGGGGGATTCGCGCGATCAGTCCTGGTCCTCGAGCCACGCCGCCGCTCCATCCGCGAGCGCCTGGGCGTAGCGCTGGCGGACCTCGGGATCCTGGACGGCCGCGGCCTCCTCGGGGTTCCTGAACTCCGCGAGCTCCACCATGATCACGGGGCTGGTGGCGTGGTTGAGGGTGGCGAGATCGTCGCGCTCGATGATCTCGCCCGCCCAGGTGGAGGGGGTGAAGCCCTCGGCGGCGAGCGCCTCGGCGGTGGCGGCGGCGAGCGCCTGGGAGGGCTCGCCCTGCGCATCGTTCAGGGGATTGCCCACGATCATCACGAAGTAGCCCTGTGGGGCCGGTGACTCCGAGCCGTTGCCGTGGATGGAGATCATCAGATCCGCGTCCGCTTCGGTGGAGGTGGCTCCGCGTTCGTCCACGCACGGGCCGATGCCGGTGGCCTCCCGGGTCATGACCACGGTGGCGCCCCCCTGTTCCAGGAGGAGGCGGGTGCGGTCCGCCACGTCCCAGGTGAAGAGGTGCTCGGCGTAGCCGTCGTTCGTCATGGTCCCCACCGTGTTGCACGCCTTGAATCCGCCGCGGCCATCCGGGACCTGGGCGTTGATGACGCGGGGGTTCGCGGCGTTGTCCGAGTTGTGGCCCGGATCCAGCACGATCGTGGCGCCCTCCAGGGGGCTCGGCGGCGGCGGTGGCGTGGGGGGCCGTGGGCTGGGAGTCGCGCGGGGGGTGGTGGGTGCTGCCGTGGCCGTTGGTGCCGGGCTCGCTGTTTCCCCGACGGCGGGTGGCCGGGTATCCGCGTCCGGGTCCCAGGGCGCGGCGGGGGAATCGAAGGGGACTGACGCCATCCAGAGTCCGAATCCGGCGAGGATCGCCGCGCCCACACCACCGATCACGCCGAGCCCCTTGGTTGCCTCCGCCATCTGGCCTCCTTCCGGACTCCAGCCTCCCATCCGTGGGGGTGGGGGATGGTGCGTGGCGCGCCCGCACGAGCCGGACGCGGCAGGATGGGGGGATGACTGATGCTCCGGCCACCCCGCAGACCCAGCAGACCCCGCCCTCGCCGTTCCACGATCTCGATGCCTTCATCGCCCTCCCCCGCGTGAGCGGGCTAGCCGCCTCCGCAGACGGCACCCGGATCGTCGCGACCGTGGGGGCACTGAACAAGGACGCCACCAAGTGGGTCACCAACCTCTGGTCCATCGATCCCGACGGCGGCGCCCCCTCCCGCCTCACGCGCGGCACCAAGGGCGAGTCCACCGTGGCGTTCACGCAGGCGGGAGACCTCCTGTTCGTGGCCGCCCGTCCGGGCGAGAAGGCCGACGACGACGCCCCGCCCTCCCTCTGGCTCCTCCCCCGCGGGGGCGGTGAGCCCCGTGTGGTGGCGAAGCACCCGGGCGGGATCCGCGGCGTGATCGTGCGCGGAACCACCGCGCTGGTGACCGGCACGGTTCTGCCGGGTTCCACGGACCTCGCGAACGACGAGGAGCGGCGCAAGGCCCGCAAGGACAAGAAGGTGACCGCGATCCTCCACACCCGCTACCCGGTGCGGCACTGGGATGAGGACCTCGGCCCGGCCGAGACGCGGTACTACATCGCGGACCTGAACGCCCTCACGGAGGCACGGGCCGGCGCGGAGGACCCGGTGCTCGAGCTGCGGGACATCACCGCGGATGCCGGGGCGGCGCTCGAGGGCGCGCGCCCGGACCTCGCGTGGGACGGCTCGTTCGTGGTGAGCGAGTGGACCCACTTCGAGGCGCGCGGTGACCAGCGCTCGGCTCTCGTGAAGATTGATGTGGCCAGCGGCGAGCGGACCGTGCTCGTGGACGAGGCGGGCGTGGACGCCGAGGGCGCGCGGGTCTCCCCGGACGGCGGCTCGGTGGCGTACGAGTACACCGAGATCTCCACGCCGGAGCGGGCCCCACGGCCGCGGCTGTTGCTCCGCGACCTCGCCAGTGGTGAGGACCGCGAGCTGCTCCAGGGCTGGGACAACTGGCCCGGCGCGCTGCAGTGGCTCCACTCGGGGGCCGGGCTCGTCATGGCCGCGGACTGCGGCGGCCGCTCGCCCCTGTTCTACGTCCCCGCCGACGGCGGCGCCCCCGTCCGTCTCACGGGTGACGGCGCGTACAGCTCGGTGTCCGTATCGCCGGACGACCAGAGCGTGGTGGCGTTGCGGGCGAGCTACGAGTACCCGAACGAGCCGGTCCGAGTCTCACTCGCGGGCGTGACGGGAGACGAGTTCCGGGAGGGTGAGGCTGCGGTGGTG
>JAUNRP010000249.1 GCA_030544165.1 bacterium | reverse complement strand
CGTGACCACTGCTCTCCCATTTCCCGACGACGGGACTGGAGTTCCGCCGTCGTCCCCCGACGACGCGGCCCAGGTTCCGCCGTCGGGTCCGGTGACGCTGGACGGCGATCCGTACCACCTGGCCGAGCCCGCCCCGGACCGCCCGGTCTACTTCGATTTCGCGGGCGACGACGGGCCGGTGGTGGTGCTGCCGCCGCCCCCCACGGCCGATGGGGTCACGGGGGAGTACCGGCCGGAGCCGGTGGAGCTGGACATTCCGCGGCTGCGGCCCGGCGGGCACGGTACGGCCGGGATCGCCTCCGCAGGGGAGATGACGCGGCACGAGCACCTGGCGGCGGTGCGGCAGGGCGAGATCGGTTCGATCCACTCGTGGGAGCTGGTGACGGCCGTGGACGGGCCGGGGACGCGGCTGACCGTGTTCCTCTCCGGCTGCCCGCTGCGGTGCCTGTACTGCCACAACGCGGACACGTTCTTCACCAACAAGGGCGAGCCGGTGCTGGTGGAGGACCTGGTGAAGCGGATCAGGCGGTACCGGGGCGTCTTCCGCGCCACCGGCGGCGGGCTCACGCTCTCCGGGGGTGAGCCGCTGTTCCAGGCGAAGTTCGCGGGGAACGTGCTGCGCGCGGCGAAGTCGCTGGGCGTGCACACCGCGATCGATACCTCCGGGTTCCTGGGGGCGTACGCCACGGACGAGCTGCTGGCGGATGTGGACCTGGTGCTGCTGGACGTGAAGTCGGGGCTGCCGGACGTGTACCGGAGGGCCACGGGGCGCGAGCTGCAGCCGACGGTGGATTTCGCGCGGCGCCTCGCCGATCTGGGCAAGGAGGTGTGGGTGCGGTTCGTGCTGGTGCCCGGCCTGACGGACTCGGTGGAGAACGTGGAGGCGGTGGCGGACATCGTGGCGCCGCTGGAGAACGTGACCCGGCTCGAGGTGCTGCCGTTCCACCAGATGGGGCGGGACAAGTGGGAGGCGCTCGGGCTCGCGTACGAGCTGGATGGGACCCAGCCGCCGAGTGCGGAGCTGTTGGAGCGGGTGCGCGGCCAGTTCCGGGCGCGGGGGATCACCACGTACTGAGGGTTTGGGCGGCCACTCGCGGACACGGTGGGAGCGCGATAGCCCGGTTCGGATAGGTTGAGCCTCCTGATGCTTCGTCTGATCTTCTGGCCCGTTCTGGCGCCCTCCTTCCTGCTGGGAGTGGGCGGGGGTGCGCTGGCGCCCGTGATGGTGCTGGCGGCCCTCGAGCTCGGAGCCACGGACGCGTTCGCCGCCGCGATCGTCTCGTTGACGGGAGCCGTGGCCTTGCTCGTGACCGTGCCGGTGGGCATGACCATCGACCGCCTCGGGGACAAGCGGACCATGGCCCTGGCCACCGCGGCCACGGCGGCGCTCACCGTGTTGGCGGTGGTGGCGCTCGCATACCCGGGGCCCGCCTCGCTGGCGATCTTCGTGGCGTCGTTGGTGTTGCGAACGCCCGCGATGGTGGCGTGGAGTCTCGCGCGGCAGGCATCTGTGGCAGATACGGTTCCGGCCGTTCACATGGGCCAAGCGATGACTGCGCTCGGTGGCACGATGCGGGCCGGGAACCTGGTAGGCCCGCTCGCGGGGGCGGCGCTGCTCGTGTGGTTCCCCATCTGGTCCGTGTACGTGTTCGCCACGGTGACGGCGATCCTGGCCACGGCGCTGCTGTTCGTGCGGCGCCTCAACTCCGCCTTCGATGCGGAGACCCAGCGCTCGCGGGCCTCTCGCACCGAGGAGGAGCGGGCAATCGGTGTGCGGTGGGGCGCTGTGGGTCTGGCGGGGGTGGCGGTGGCTACCCTCACCATCACGCGGATCGCGCAGCCCATCCTCATCGCGCTGTGGGGCGTCCACCTCGGATGGAATCCCGCGCAGATCTCCCTGATGGTGGCCGTGGGCTCCGCGATCGAGCTGGTGCTCATGTTCCCCGGCGGGTACCTCAAGGACGTGATCGGGAGGTCCCCTGTCCTGATCATCTGCCTGGTGGTCTACGGCGCCGGATTCATCATGGCGCCGCTGGTTCCGAGCACAGTGGGGTTCATTGCGGCGGTGGCTGTGATGAGCATCGGCAACGGACTGGGCGCGGGGATCAACATGACGATCGGTGCGGACCTCTCCCCGCCCATCGGCCGCGCACGTTTCCTCAGTATCTGGGCGATGTTCTCCCAGGTAGGGGCGCTTGGCGGGCCGCTGGCCATCTCCGCGATCCTCGTGGCAGCCACGCTCCCTGCGGCGATGTTCGTCACCGGAGGCATCGCGATGGCCGGTGCCGCATGGATGGCGGTGTGGGCCCGGCGCGTGAATCTGCCCCGCGGGGTTGGGCCGCGTCGTCGAGAAGCAGGGGAGTGACGGGTCAGGTTGTCCACACCCCGTTGAGGTGGAACCACATTCGGTGGATAATGGCGTCAAATCTCAGTAGGGAAGCGCCACTTTTGATGGGGGCCCACGTGACGAGCATCGGTATCCGAGATCTGCGGGACGGCTTGAGCCGTCATCTCGATCGCGTGCGGGATGGGGAGTCCATCACGGTGACGGCGCACGGGAAGCCCGTGGCCCGAATCGTTCCTGTGGACGGGCCCACGCGGCTCGAGCAGATGATCGAGGCAGGTCTGGTCACTCCTCCCTCGGCTCCCAGGGGCGAGCTCCCGCCGCCGCTGCGCGCGTCGGGAACGGTGAGCGATCTGATCGTCGAGCAGCGGGGGTGACGGTCTACTTCGACTCCTCGGCGGTGGTCGCCCTTCTCATCGAGGAGCCAGGGTCCACGCGCGCGCACGAGGTCTGGCGTGCGTCTGACACGATCACCACCTCGGAGCTGACATTCGTGGAGGTCGCTGCCGGCCTTGCCCAGGCCGAGCGGATGCGCCGGTTGAGGAGCGCCGATTACGAGGCCGCATGGGAGCAGTTCACGCGGCTCTGGGAGGTCTTCACGGTGATCGGGGTGGGCCATGAGTTGGTGAGGCGAGCGGCTGGGCTGGCTCGCAGCCATGCGTTGCGTGGGTTCGACGCCATTCAGTGCGCCAGCGCGCTCGCGGTGTCGGACACTTCATCGATCGCCGTGACTGGCGATCGGCGCCTCCTCGCTGCGTGGCGCGAGCTCGGCATGCACACGGTGGACACCTCGGCGTCTGGGTAGTGGCCACGCCGGACACCTATCCGGAGTGGATTCCCGGGCGAACTTGGAAATGTGGACAGCCTCCGGAGGGTGCGGGGAGCCCAGCACGTCTCTGATCTGCAACTTTACCAATCGATTACTTTGCGTCTGTGTCCAATTTTTCACGTTCGGGGGCTCACAGGGCT
>JAUNRP010000248.1 GCA_030544165.1 bacterium | reverse complement strand
CTGGGCAACCCCGCCCTCTCCATCGCCGCCATCAGGGTGGGCCGCCGGCGGTATTCCGCCCGGATCTCGGCAATCTCCCGGTCCACCTCCGCACGCGCCTCCGCACCAACCAAAGCCGCCAGCGCCCGCATCTTCCTCATCATGGCCACCGCCTCCTGCGCCGCGCCCTGCCCGCCCCACGATTCCATGGCTCTCCCCAACAGTCCCCTGTACGCCTCCAGCGCCGCCGCCGGGCGGGGCTGCGGATCCATATCCGCCAGAGTCTGGGCCCGATACCCCGCACCCCAGCGGTCCGCGGCCTCCCACGCGCGCTCGTGGTCCCCCAGGTGCAGCGCCAGCTCGATCGGCTTCACGCCCACCTGCCACTCCTGCGCGTCCACCCACGCCAACGCCTCGGCCGCATACCGAGCAGCCAGGGCCGAACCACCAATCTGCGATCCCAACCTCACCCACGCATCGAACTTGGCAGGCGCGGCATCCGCAGTGAACAACCCCCATGCCATCGCACGGGCGTCCTCCTCCCGACCATCGGCCAGGTACATCGAGACCGCCCGGTCGAACGAGACCACCACCCCATATCCGAGCCCAGAGTCCACCCGGATGCGTCCCGCCTCCACGGCCCGGTCCAGCCACGCCATCGCCTCCCGCTGCCGGCCCGCGGCCTCGAGCCGGTCAATGATCCCGTCGTAGTGCAGGTACTCACTGCCGGCGAGCAGGGCCACCGCCGCGTCCACATCGCCGTCCAGGTCCGCGAGTTCGATCTGCATCTTTTCAACCTCTGAGCGGTCGTACTTCCGCTCGGACACGCTCACCCCCTTCTCCTCCTCCACCACCCGAGCCATCGCCTCCACCGACCGCCGGTACGCCGCCAGCCCCTTCTCCCCCAGCGAGTCCCCGAAGTCCGCGAGCGCCATCTCCGGCCATCCCGGCGTCTCCCCCCGGAACTTCGCCAGCCACTTCCCCAGCTTCAGCCCGTCCGGATTTCCCTCGCGGCAGGCCCGCGCATACAGGTCCGCCGCCCACTGCCCCGCCGCTCCGAGGAACCCGTCCGAATCATCCGCATTCAGCGTGATCGCCCGGATCCGCGTGGTCAGCCTCAGCAGCGCTGGCGCCGCCGTGTCCGCCAACCCCCGATCCAGCGCCTCCTCCAACTCGTCCAGCACGCTGTCCAGACCGCCCGCCACATCCGGCGCGCGCCAGTAGTCCACGTATCCGTGGGTCCGCCCCGCCTCCCTCGCCTCCCGTAGGAAGTACTCCTTCAATTCTTCATCGACGACGGCGCCACCCCCTCCCGCTCCCCCCTCACCCGAGCTGGGGGAACCGTGGGCGGAGGGGGTGAGCGCAGGATTCCCGGCCTCCGGCCCCGGACCGGCCGACAAGGAGGATGCTCCCGAGGCCCCCTCCCCCGCGGGGGTTGATGTGGCGGAGGTGGGGGCGTCGTCGGGGGGAAGGGAGGCGAGGACGGCGAGACCGAGCGCCACCAGGTGCTTGCAGAAGAAGCCGGAGGCGAAGTGGGGGCAGGTGCAGTCGCCGTCGGGGGTGCGGGCGTGCCAGGTGAGGGAGACGCGGTAGGTGACGGTGCCGCGGATGCGGGCGGTGGCGTGGGTGGCGGTGAGTGCGAGGCCCTTCACGCGGGGGAGGTAGGCGCGGCCGCGGTCGTAGACGGTGGTGCCGGCGAGGAGTTCGAGGCGTGCGGCGTCGAAGGGGGATCTCTGCGGTGGCGGCATGAGGACATTGTCTCGCGGGTGGCGCTGTGGATCGTGCCGAATTCGATGGAGCGGAAACGCAAACGGACGGTTGCTCAACAAGCTATAAAGAATGCATGAATCCATGGGAGTTTGGTTGGGACGGAGTCACGGCAATCTCGGCAGTCGTGGCAATCTTTGTGGCGGTCGTGCTCGGAATGAAGGGCATTCGGAAGGCGGGCGAAGCAATCGACAAGGGCGTGCTGGCCGAACGTGCCGAGCGCGCCGATTCTCTTCACGAGGTTTATGAGAAGATGCGCGCCCAGATGGCCGATGTGCGCGCCGAACTGCAGGTCTACTGGGGCGTTCACCCGGATCAAGTGGCGGATCCAGAGGAGAAACGTGCACTTCAGGAGGAAAGGCAGCGGCGGCTGGTCGAGGTGCACCGACCCATGTTTGCGCTTCCTGCCACCGGTGCACGGCTGGCCAACTTGGCAAAGTCGATCGCGAGCCTTCAGGGGGCTGACGCGCAGACGAACGCGAAGGAACTTTCCAGCATTATTGCTCTCTACCAAGAGTCAGCTTGGACCCACTACCACTCACTTCTTGGCGACAACTGGCTGAACCTCCCATCTTCAGCCACAGGCCAGGAGATAGTGGCCGCCATCGTGAAGGCGTACCCCGAACTCGAGAAACCGCCCGTTCAAGAACTGCTCTCGCCAACGTTTGAGTCCGAGATCAAGCGAATCGAGTCCGCGAGAAAGGGGGACGGTGCGGCGTTCAAGGCGGGCGGTTGGGCTCCCGTGGTATATGACATGGTGATTCAGAGTTTGGAGAGCGAGCTGTCAGAGCGACTCAACTCGCTCACAGAGCCGATCTACGCCGCAAGCATGGAGCGCGACCTAAAGACTGACTAGGGCTGTCACACGGCGACCTGCTCAGTTCTGCCGGAGCCCGAACCCCTCCTCCACCAGCTCGGCGCCCTCCGGGGTGATGATGTGCCGCTGGCCGGAGCCCTCCTCCGGCCAGATCCAACTGCTGGTATCGATGGCTCCATCCACGGCTTCGATGGCGAACCCGCCGCGCATCTCGGGGATCATGAACCAGGCCCTGTCCGGGCCCGCGTCCTCCAGCAGAACGGTCACGTCGAGGTGGCGGAGTGTCACTTTAGGGGATTGGGCGAGCGTGGACCGGCGGCGTTCGATCAACTCCTCCAGGTGAGCATTCATCCGCGCATAGTCCTGCGACTCTGCCGCCCCGTGCCGCTCGAACCGCGGTTCCAGGAGATCCACCAGCTGCTCACGCCCCGTCTCGCGGGCAAGATCCACGGGGCGCCTTCCGGCGGAGTCTCGCAGTGATGTCCACGCCCCCCTGCTGAGAAGACCCTCCACCGCCTCTGCTGGCGCGCCCACTGCGGCGGCATGGTGGAGGATCGTCCACCACGAGGGTTCATCCCGCCTCCACGCGTTGATCAGGACACCTCCGGGATGCGCCCGTTCGTCGAGCCTGGAGAAGACGGTGGGCCACTGTCCAGCCCTGCCGTGGTCTGCCAACTCCTTGACGCGTGCATCCAGCCAGAGATAGTCCCTGACCGCGTCATCGATGGTTCCCCACCAGGTGGCTTCACCCCACATATGGCAA
>JAUNRP010000247.1 GCA_030544165.1 bacterium | reverse complement strand
CTCACCGCAGCAGCACTTGACGCGCGCACGGCGCGCCACGCGCCTATGCTCGATGCCAGCAGACACCAACTCAGGAGGAGTGAGACATGGCGAGGATCCCGTTGATTCTGGGCGGCGCGATCGGATTCGTGCTCGGCGCCCGCGCCGGCCGGCCCACCTACGAGCGCATCAAGAACGTGGCGATGGGGATCGCCGGTTCCAAGCCGGTGCAGGCCGCGCAGCGCAAGGCCGATGAGACCGTGGGCGAGTACGCCCGCACCCAGGCCTCCAAGATGACGGACTCCGTGGCGGACGCCGTCAAGGGCAAGATCAACACCTTCGGCAAGCCCAAGGGTGACGATCTCCCGGACACCACCCACGGCCAGTCCGGGTACTGACCACAGATGTACTGACCACAGATGCGGCGCGGCAACGGCGCCGCGAACAGGGCGAGGGCCCCGCTGGGATTCCAGTGGGGCCCTCGTCATGAGGTGGGACGACGACGGACGGTGAGTCCCGCCGTCGGGGAGCCTCAACCCCGGGTGGGCCGACGACGCAGCCCGGGTTCCGCCGTCGCCGAACCTGCTAGTCCATGGTGGTCTCGGTACGGTCCCCGGACCACTCGGTGTGGAACGTGCCGTCCTTGTCCACGCGCTTGTAGGTGTGCGCGCCGAAGAAGTCCCGCTGGCCCTGGATGAGGGCGGCGGGGAGGCGATCGGCGCGGATGCCGTCGAAGTAGGCGAGCGAGGACGCGAACGCCGGGAGCGGGATGCCCGCCTGGGCGCCCATGACCACCACGCGGCGCCACGCGGGAACCGTCTCGTTGATGGTGGAGGCGAAGGCCTCATCCGCCATGAGCAGCGGCAGGTTGGGGTTGCGCTCGTAGGCCTCGGTGATGTCGTTGAGGAAGCCCGCGCGGATGATGCAGCCGCCCCGCCAGATCTTGGCGAGCCCGCCGAGGTCCAGCTCCCAGCCGTACTCCTTGGCCGCGGCCTCCATCTGCACGAAGCCCTGGGAGTAGGCCACGATCTTGGAGGCGTAGAGGGCCTGGCGCACATCCTCGATGAACGCCTCGCGGTCCTCCACATGCAGCTCGGTGGTGTGGCCCTCGAGCGGGCCGGAGGCCTCGCGCTGGGCCTTGCCGGAGGAGAGCGCGCGCGCGAACACGGCCTCGGTGATGCCGGTGAGGGGCACGCCGAGTTCGAGCGCGTTGATGGCGGTCCAGGTGCCGGTGCCCTTCTGGCCAGCGGCGTCCACGATCACGTCGACGAGCGCCTTGCCGGTCTCGGCGTCCTTCTGGCGGAGCACCTCGGCGGTGATCTCGATCAGGTAGGAGTTGAGGCTGGTCTCGTTCCACTGCGCGAAGATCTCCCCGATCTCCTCGGGCTCGGCGCCGAGCCCCTTGCGGAGGAGGTCGTAGGCCTCGGCGATGAGTTGCATGTCTGCGTACTCGATGCCGTTGTGGACCATCTTCACGTAGTGGCCTGCGCCGTCCGTGCCGATGTGCATGCAGCACGGCTCGCCGTCCACGTGGGCGGAGATGGACTCGAACATGGGGCCGAGGCGCTCGTAGGACTCGGCCGTGCCGCCGGGCATGATCGAGGGGCCGTTCAGCGCCCCCTCCTCGCCGCCGGAGACGCCGGTGCCCACGAAGTGGAGGCCGCGCTCGCGGATGGCCGCCTCGCGGCGGATGGTGTCGTGGAAGTTGGCGTTGCCGCAGTCCACGATGATGTCGCCCTCATCCATGAGATCGGCGAGCTGATCGATCACGGCGTCGGTGCCCTTGCCCGCCTGGACCATGATGATGGCCACGCGCGGGGTCTTGAGGGAGTCCACGAAGTCCTTGATGTCCTCGCTCGGGACGAAGTTCCCCTCCTCTCCGTGCTCCGCCATCATCGATTCGGTGCGGCCGTAGCTGCGGTTGTACACCGCCACCGCGTGCCCGTGGCGCGCGAGGTTGCGGGCGAGGTTGGAACCCATGACCGCCAGGCCGACGACTCCGATGTCGGCAGTGGCGGTGGTCTGCGTTGCGGTCATTCCACCGTTCTCCTTGGCTCATCTGGGGAGTTGCCTGGCGCTTGCGTAGCCAGCCGTGCGGCTGGCGTACGTGGAGCACTCCCCGGGGTTGCTATCCTTCCAAGCCTCTCCGAGAATCGCGTGGCGTATGGCAATAACTGCCATTGGTTGCCGAGGAGTTGCCACCGGTGATCCCGCCGAGGGGTGGGATTCGTGGCCCCAATGGTGGGGGTGGCAACAGGTTGCTAGTCTGCGTGAATGGAGGAGAAACGCGACCGGCGTACCAAGGCAGTCACCATCTATGACGTTGCCAAGGAAGCTGGAGTTGCGGCCTCCACGGTCTCCCGGGCGCTCTCCCGGCCCGGGCGGGTCTCGGTGGAGACGGTGGAGAAGGTTCGGGCCGCGGCGCGCGCCCTGGGCTACCGGGAACGCACCACCTCCGCGCGTGAGAACCGTAGCGCCTCCAAGATGCTGCTCGTCTCCGTGGGTGGCGTGGGGAACCTGTACTTCTACCACACGCTCGAGGGCATCCACGAGGAGGCCGCCAAGGCCGGATACACGGTGATCCTGGCCGATGGCCGTACCCGGATCGAGTACGAGCGCTCCACCCTGGAACAGACGATCGAGCTGGCGGACGCCGCGATCCTCATCTCCCCCCGTGCGCCCGATGCCGCCCTCCACCTGCTCGCCAGGCAGCGGCCCCTGGTGGTGGTCAACCGGATTCTCAAGGACGTCCACTCGGTGGTGCAGAACGTCCCTGACGGAATGAAGCAGGTGACCGCGCACCTCGTGGAACTCGGGCACAAGGAGGTCACCTACATCTCCGGGCCTTCGGACGCGTGGCTGCAGGTTCCCCGGTGGGAGGCACTCTCCCAGTCCGCCACGGAACGCGGGATGGCTGCCCACCGGATCGGGCCGTTCGAGGCCAACGTCCGGGGAGGAGTGACCGCGGCGGACGCGTGGATGACCAACCGCACCACCGCCGTGGTGGCCTACAACGATGACATGGCGTTCGGATTCATGAGGGCCCTGCTGGAGCGGGGTGTGCGGATTCCCGCAGACGTCTCCGTGATCGGGATCGACAACTCCTCCATGGCCCCCCTCTTCATCCCCTCCCTCACCTCGCTCGCCCTGGCCGGGCACGGCCAGGGGGCCGTGAGTACGCGGGCCGTGCTGGACACCCTCGAGGGAAACGGGCCGAAGACCCCCGTGACTGTGGTGCCCATGAAGCTCATGACGCGCGGGTCCACCGGCCCGGCGAACACGGTCCCGCCGACCAGCCAGTAGCTTCCGGCCGGCTGCACTCAGGCCAGGAAGCAGGCTGGCCCTCCCGTGGGCTCGCTAACCCGCATGAGCTCTCGCTTC
>JAUNRP010000246.1 GCA_030544165.1 bacterium | reverse complement strand
CACCGCCGCCCTGGCCGCCACCCCGCTGGCCGCCGCCGCGTTCCGCCCCCGCCACCGCCCGGCGCACCGTCTCCTCATCCATCCCGACCCAACCCGCGATCATCCGCGAGTACTCCGCGCGCAGCGCCCGGTCCCGGATGCCCGCCACCACGGGAGCAGCCGCACGCACCCCTGCCACCCGGCCCTCCGCCGTCGAGAGGTCGAGGGCGGCCAGGGCGGTACGGATCGCGAACTCGAAGAGGGGCTCACGGGACTCCACGAGGTCCTTCAGCGCCCCGTCCCCGCGCTGGAGGCGGAGGTCGCAGGGGTCGAGGCCGTCGGGTGCCACCGCCACGAAGGTCTGGGCGGCGAAGCGCTGGTCCTCGTCGAAGGTCTTGAGGGCGGCCTTCTGGCCGGCGGCATCGCCGTCGAAGGTGAAGATGACCTGCCCGCCCCGCGCAACCTGGCTGGAGAAGGAGAGGCCAGCGGTTCCGCCCGCCACGTCCCCCAGGAGGCGGCGCACCACCCCGATGTGGTCCACCCCGAACGCGGTGCCACAGCTCGCCACGGCCGTATCGATTCCGGCGAGGTGCATCGCCATCACGTCGGTGTAGCCCTCCACCACCACCACCTGCCGCTTCAGTGCGATCGGCTTGCGCGCCAGGTCCACGCCGTAGAGCACCTGCGACTTCTTGTAGAGCGGGGTCTCGGGGGTGTTGAGGTACTTGGGGCCCTGGTCGTCATCGTGGAGGCGGCGCGCGCCGAAGCCCACGGTGGCACCCGAGAGGTCCCTGATGGGCCAGATGAGCCGGCCGCGGAAGCGGTCGTAGACGCCGCGCTGGCCGGGCGAGACGAGCCCGGAGGCGGTGAGCTCCTTCTCCGTGTAGCCCCGGCCCCGGAGGTGTGTGGCGAGGTGGTCCCAGCCCTTGGGGGCGTAGCCGATCCCGAAGTGCTCGGCAGCGGCCAGATCGAATCCCCGCTCCGCGAGGAAGCGCCGGCCCACCACCGCCTCGGGCGAGGCCAGGTTCTCCCGGAAGAAGGCCTCGGCCACCCTGTTCGCCTCCACGAGCCGTTGCCGCTGCCCGGGCTCGCCGCCGGAACGGGAGGTGCGGCTGGGACCGGCACCGTCGTCGTCGTAGCGGAGTTGGATGCCCACGCGATCGGCGAGCGACTCCACCGCCTCCGCGAATGGTAACGAGGAGATCTTCATGACGAACGAGATCACGTCCCCGCCCTCGCTGCAGCCGAAGCAGTGCCAGTGGCCCAGTTGGGGGCGCACGTGGAAGGAGGGCGTCTTCTCGTCATGGAACGGGCAGAGGCCCTTGAGGCTGCCCACGCCGGCGGGGCGGAGGGTGACGTACTGGGAGACCACGTCATCGATGCGGGCGCGGTCGCGGACGGTAGCGATGTCATCCTTCTTGATCATCCGCGCCATGCCTGAATCCTAAGTCCCCCGGCAGGTGCCCGGGGCCGGAGCGGGCGCGGTGTGGAGAAGCACTCCGGTCAGTGGCCGGGGTGGCTCGGACCGGACCCGGAATCGCCCGATTCCCCGCCGCCCGCGCGGCCTCCGCCGTGCCGTCCGCCGCCGCGATCCCCGGGCCGCCAGCCGCGGCGTGCCATCGCATCCTGGAGGCGCCGCACTTCGTTCTGCCCGGACTTGATGGCGCACCACGAACTCCGCAGAATCGGCGTGATCCCGTGGCGGCGGCGCGCGTAATCTCGCGGCCCACGGACGCGGCCGGGGCGCATGGGTGCGGCCTGTGGGATTCCGGAGCCCCCTGGTCCTCCCGCGTGAATGCCCGAGGGGGATCCCCGCTGCATGCCCGGGGGACTTCCCCTCTGCACGCCCGGAAGGAGCAGCGGCGGAGGCGCATCCGCGCCCATTCCGCTGGGGCTGCGGACCGAGAGGCTCGCCGGCCCACTCTCGTAGTGCCAGCCGGCCACCTCCTTCACGTAGTTGCACCGCTCGCAGAGTCCGGAGCCGTTCGCGAACGAGGTCTCGCCTCCGTCGCGCACCGCCGTGCCGTGGTCCACGTGCCGGATGGGCGCGCCACAGTACGGGGTGCGGCACACGTCGTCGCGGAGGGTGATCAGCTTGCGGAGGTTGCCGTCGAAGACGCGGCGCCGGGAGTCCATCGCCACCAGTTCGCCGCTGCCGGGCCGCGTGTACAGCCGCCGCAGCCACACCGATTCCGTACTTTCCGGCCGGAGCAACAGGCGTGCGATCTCAGCCGGGACCGGCCCGTGGCCGGGGAAGTGTGCGGGCGTCTCATCCGCGCCGAACAGCGCCGAATCGGTCATCACCAGACTCAGCTCCACCGGGAGGTCCCGCGCGGAACTCGCTCCGGTGATCCGTTGCACCAGAAGGTCGGCCATGATCTGGGGCCGCGTGCGGACCTCCCAGACCTCCCCGGCGCCCACCTCTCCGGGCTCGGCAGGCCCTGATCCGGCGCCGTTGATCGCGCTCTGCGCATCCCGCGCCAGCGTGGCGTAGACGGCCACCGCCTCCCGCATGGGCAGCAGCGCGGTCAGGTACGCCATCGCGTCCGGTGCCGGGCGCAGCGTGACACACCGCTCCTTCTCCTTGCGCCGCATGTTCTCCACCGCGCCCGCCGCATCCAGCGACTGCGCGAGCGCCCGAGCCTCAGCAGCGAGCCGCTTGTCACTGAGGCGCGTCATGCGGTCCGCCAGCTCCGCATCGACCGCCCGTCGGTTCTCCACGGACAGCCATGCCGTCTCGCGCGCCACCAGCGTGGCCCGCCACTCCGAGAGCTCCCCCGCCTCCATGGCGGCCATCGTGTGCGGCAATTCCTTCACGAGCGCACGCGCGAGTCCCAGGTACCGCCCGCCCCGCGTGGGCGACTCCCGCCGCGCCAACGCAATCTCCGAGCCAAGCCCCTTGCAGCGCTTCGAGGCGGGCACGCCCGCATCGGCCTCCGCGCGCTCCCGCAGTTCGTACAGCCGCACCGACTCCCGCGCCTGCGCCGCCCCACACGCCGCCTTCAACTCCTCGAGTGCCCGGATGCGCGCCGCCGCCTCCTCCTGCCCGCCGGCAGGCTCCATGGAGGCGAGGGCCGCAACCAGCCCCGACACCTCCGACGCACTCCGAATTTCCATATCCCGAACCTACTAGGACCCACTGACACGAACGTGTGACCTGCGCAAACGCCGATTTTCGCCCCCGACGACGTAACTCGGGTTGGCCCTGAACGTGCGGTCCGCGAGGGCGGGGAGGGGCCTCGACGGCGGAACTCGGGTTGGCCCGAGCTGTGAAGTTCCAGCGCCGGAGCGGGAACTGGGCCAGGGGGTGCGAGCCGGAAGGTGACGATCAAGCGTCGGAGCGGGTGCGGGCCGGCGGCCGTGGTGGGTCTGGCGGGAGCGGCCGAAGGCCGCGAGTG
>JAUNRP010000245.1 GCA_030544165.1 bacterium | reverse complement strand
TTGTCGATGGCTGCTCGAGTTGAGGTCACCACGAGGTATGCCAAGGCGTACGCGGTGGCGAGGAAACCGTACTGATGAAACTCGCCGCCGAGAAAACCGACCAGCTCTACCTGTCCACCATCCCAAGCGCCCTACCCGACATCCGCAAGGGCATCCGCGTCAAAGCCAGCTGAAACCCACCCCGACAATTCCCACACCCCCACTTCGCGGGCAATCCCTAACTGAGGCACCACCCCAATTTCGCGGGCACCTTGACATGAGGCACTTCGGCGTCGGTAGGACAGGGCCCCTTCTGCAACCTGCGCGGTGGCTGGGTGTGCGCCGCGGGTCCGGCTCCGCGTCGGTCACGCCGTCGTCGGCCCGACGACGGAGCTCACCCGGGTACGCAACCCTCACCGCGGCCCCGGTGCAGCGTCACGAGACCCCGGGGGTGGTGCTCTCCCTGACCACCAGCTCGGGCTGGAGCATCTCCCGCACCACCACGTCACTGGCCAGGATCTCCATCGCCCTCCTGCCCATCTCCCCGCGCGGCTGCGCCACCGAGGTGAGCTGGGGGCGGACGATCGTGGCGAGATCGGTGTCGTCGTAGCCCACCACGGCCACGTCCTCGGGGACGCGAAGACCGGAGTCGTGCAGCGCGCCGAGCATCGCCACCGCCCCGCGGTCGTTCGATGCGAACACCGCGCTCGCTGCGCCGAGCTCCTCCACATCCCCGATCACCCGCGGTGCCAGACCACGCTCGCGCATCACCACCTCGTACGCCTCGCCGCGTGCCCGCGCGGCCACGGACCGCGAGTTCTGTAGGTAGACGATCGACTCGTGCCCGAGCCCCACCAGGTGCTCCACGGCAAGGCGGGCGCCGGCGGCGTCATCGTTGCAGAGCTGGCTGATCCCATCCGGCACCGAGGCGGGCCGCCCGATCACCACCACCGGAGTGGTCCGCACCGCCTCCGCGAGCGCCTCCGGCGGCGTGTGGGCGGAGACCACCACCAGGCCGTCCACGCCGAGGCGTAGGAGCGAGCGCACCCGCTCGGCGAGCAGCGCCGGATCACGGCGGCCGTGGGAGATCAGCACCTCCATCTCCTGTTCGGCAGCGGCGTCCTCCACCCCCACCACCACGTCCGTGTGGTACGGGTTGCGCAGGTCCGTCAAGAGGACCCCCACCAGGTGCGAGCGCCCCCGCACCAGGGACTGGGCCCACTGGTTGGAGCGGTATCCCAGGCGGTCCGCCACCTCCAGGATCCGCTCCCTGGTCTGCGGGCTCACTCCCGCGCCGTCCCGAATCGCGAGCGACACCAAGGATTTCGAGACTCCGGCGGCGCGCGCCACATCGAGGATCGTCGGTGCCGAACGGGTCCTCACACCCCTGTTTATACCAGTGATCTGGAGCGTTCCAGAAGTGTTCACCTTCGGGGCACCCACCGGACACACAACATCCCTACGCTCCAGAACTGGAAGGTTCCAGAACCGCGGCGGCACCCACGCCATCCGCGCGCACGGATCCACGCGAGAGGACCACATGGCGCAGCACGCGGGCCACCCCGGCACCGATACCCTCGATCCCCCGGAGCCCCCTCACCCCCACGAGCCACACGACCCCCCCCACCCCCCCGATCCTAACGCTCCCGGCCACACCCTGCCCCGCCCCGCGGGCCTCCTCCTGGACTTCGGCGGCGTGGTGTTCGAGACCCGCAAGCGCCCCACCGGCCCCGATGAGCTCGCCGAGCACGTCCAGCGCCTCCTCGCCCGCGGCGGCTACCACCACTCCACCGCGGAGCTGCGGGCCTCCTTCGCCTCCGGCTTCGCCGCGCTCAAGCACTGGAAGCACTCCTCCTCCCGCCGCCCCGAGCCCACCGAGATGAGCCACCGCGAGGTGGTGGGGGACTTCCTCGCCTCCGATCTGCCCGCCGGCCCCCGCGCCCTCCTCATCGCCGAGGCATCCGGCCTCCTGGAGACGATCTCCACCACCATCTCCGACCACCTCATCCGCCCGGGAATCCCTGAACTCCTCGCCTACTGCCAGGAGGCCTCGATCCCCGTGGGCATCGTCTCCAACGCCCACTCCGGCCGCAGCCACCGCCGCATCATGCGCGAGGCGGGCCTCGAGCCGTACTTCGCCGTGCAGGTCTACTCCGACGAGGTGGGCATCCGCAAGCCCCATCCGCGCATGATCGGTCTGGCCGCCGAGGCCCTCGGCCTCACCCCCGATCAGACCTGGTACGTGGGCGATACCCAGGACCGCGATGTCCAGGCTGGCCGACGCGCCGGCGTGGCCGCCGTCCTCGTCACGCGCTCCCACCACACGGACAACCCGCCGTTCGCCGTGGTCCACGCGGCGGACGCCACCTTCGATGACCCGCGCGGCGTCCTCGCCGCCCTGCGCGCCTCCCACTCCCCGACGACGCAGGCCCACCTTCCGTACCAGCCCTACCCGGCGTCGTCGGAACCCCCGACGACGGAGGCGCGCGTTCCGTACCAGGCCCACCCGGCGTCGTCGGTGGGGGAGGGGTCAGCGCTCCTGATCGACCACGGCGGGGTGATCTCGCAGACCGTGACGGTGCCCGCGGATCTGGAGGCGTTCGCGGCGGAGGTGGCGGGCCAGCTCAACCGCATCCCGGGCGATCAGACCACCGCGGAGGAGATCCTGGCCGGGATCGCCGGGGCGCGCGCGGACCACAAGGAGTGGAAGCGGGCGCTGCTGGCGGCGCACCAGTCGGACGGAACGGCCATCCGCGAGGTCACGGCGCCGCAGTTCTGGGGATCCGTGGCCGAGCACCTGGGCAGGCACCACACCTGGTTCCGTGCGGAGGCGGAGGACCTGATGCAGCGGTACGGGCGGGCGAAGTCGCGCAGGAAGGTCCGGCCGGGCATGCGCGAGCTGCTCGCGGCGTGCGCCGAGGCCGGGATGCAGATCGTGGTGGTCTCCAACACCGTCTCGGGGCGGGGCGCGGTGCGTGCCTCGATCGAGGAGCACGGGCTCGCGGAGTACATCACGGCCTACGTCTGCTCGGACGAGGTGGGCCTGCGCAAGCCGGAGCCCGGCATCTTCACCGAGGCACTCACGATCGCCGGGGCCAACCCGGAACACACCTGGTTCCTGGGCGACAAGCCGGCGAACGACGCCGCCGGGGCGCTCGCCGCCGGGATCGCCCACCGCGTCCTCATCACCGGCGGCTCCACCGATGCCGCCGAACTGGAGGCCGCGCTCACCGACGGGACCGCCACCGCCGTGGTGGACAGCCCCCTCGAACTCGTCTCCCTCATCCGCCACCGAATCGCGAGCTGAGCAGCCGCTCGCCACCTGTCTCCCCACCCGCCCACCAACGGAATGTGAACCACCGGAAGGAATCCCCGTGTCAACTCCCACAACTCCTACAACTCCTCCAACTCCCAGCGCGCCCGCCCGGGACGCCTCGAGCAACAGGATGC
>JAUNRP010000244.1 GCA_030544165.1 bacterium | reverse complement strand
CAGCCCAGTTCAACCGCGAGTTGCCCTCGCCGTGGGGCGCTTCGCGCACCTCCCGCGCCAGCCCCTCCAGCCGGGCGCTGACGTTCACCACGGGCGCAGGCGCGCTCGGAGCCGCCGCGTTTTCCACCACCTCGGCGTGCTTCAGTTCGACGCCGAGAGCGTGGGCCAGTTCGTCAGGCTCCCACGTGCGCACACCCTCCCAATCCGGGCGGATCAGCCACCGGACGGGTTGGGCCTCCCCGCGTTTGTAATTCATGGTGCCGGGGATGCGCAGCACGTCGTTATCGCTGTGCTTCGTCGCGTCGGCCTTCTCCCCGCCAAGATGCTTGCCCAGCCCCCGACAGAGAGCCGCGTGGTGCTCGGGGTCCACAGAGCGGGAAAGCAGCGCGTAGGCGTGGCCGTGGGGCTGGCCGTCTGTCTCGGAGCCGGAGCCAACGAGCACGAGGCCCAACGCTCGGGCACGGTCCATGTTCACGGGTCCGTCAATGTCGGCATGGGCGTGCATCCTCGCCAGCGCCGCCGCCTTCTCCCGCCGAGTGTGGCGGGGTTGCGGGTACGGGCAGGCGTACACGTCGAACCCCTCATCCGAGGATCGGACGATGCCACGCGCCAGAGCGTCCAACCCCTGATCGTCCGAGATACGCGCCAGATCACCCACTCCGAGGCGGATGGGCGGCACCTCTTTCCACACCCCGTTATTCAGCGCGAACGCGAAGCACCCCCGAACCTCGGGGTAGTGCGGCAAGGTCTCCAGCCAGAGGCGGGCGTCAGACTCGCGGGCGGTCAGCGTGGTAGTGGGATCGGTGGGCGCGTGGACGTTCATCGGCGGTGCCTGTCGTCAGGGACAACGCCCGGCCCTACTGCCAGCGGCTTGAGTTGTCAGATTTCTTTGAGGTGGACCACGGGAGCCGGATGGGAAACGGCCCCCGTGGTGGTCTAGCGGGGGCTCTCAGAGATAAAGTCAGAGAGAGCGGACAACGGCACTCGGATCACACGGCCCAGCCGGATCGAGCGCAGGCGCTCGCTGTGAATGAGGCGGTACACGGTCTCGGGGTCCACGCGAAGGTGCGCGGCCACCTCGGAGACCTTGAGAACTTCCTCAGGCGCTGTGGTGGGGGCCAGTTTCATGCCCAGTCCTTTCGATTCGTGGGGGTCGGATCGGCGTACCCGCCCGGTCTTGTACGTTCGACTTTACTAACAGTATTGACGCGCGTAAACTGTTTCCATGAACCGCAGTCGAGACAGTTACACCGGCGCATCGTGGCTTCGTGTCGAGAGCAAGGACCAACGGGACGCCCTACCCCCCAAGCAACGCGCCGCCATGCTTGCCGACCTTGACGGGGTGCCTGACAGCGCCCCCGTGGCAGTCCGCGCAGACACTCTGCGCACGCTCCTTGCCTGCCAAGCACCGCCCACAAGCACGCGGGGCGCGTCGATCCGGAATGAGTCCCGAGGGGTCACCTACCTTGCGACTGTCGCGCGTGGAACGGACGGCGTACACCTCCGCAGCGTCGAGGTGGTGCCGGACCACGTGCCCGCCGATCCGCGCGTCTGGCGCATCCCGGAGCGCATACTCACGGAGACCACCGCCGAGGTGCTGGCGCTTGAAGCGGCATCGGGAGATGCTGCGGACTCCTTCGCGTGGGGCGTGGATTGGCCCGACCCTGACCGGCCCCCGAGTGCCGAGGAACTGGCCGAACTCGTAAATGCAAGCGTGACTCGCCACGCGATCGCGGAGCGATATGGGCGAGCGCTCAACACCGTTGACCAATGGCTGCGCGTGGCACGCCGCGAACGTCCCGAACTGTTCCCAGAGCGCAGGAGAGGCCCCAAGCCCCAGCCGCTTGGCTCAAAGACCCCCGAGGCGCAGAGCGCGCCCGGTGAAGAAAGGAAACCGAAGATGGGAAACGAGAGAGGTGGTCAGCGTGAGTAGCAGGACGCTGGACCCCATGAAGTTCTGTCCCTCGTGCGGAGAACGCCGAGGGAATCGCATGGCCGATTGGAACGCTGTGAACAGCAGGACCGGGCTCGCGGGCTACACCTGCCCGGAGTGCCCGAAGTACACGGAGCCGATTCGGCGCATGGTGAGCAAGGCGGGAACCGTGCGCTTTCGCGTGGTTATGGACAGCACTCCGCGCGGCGCTGGCAAGCGGACCCAGGTCACGCGGACGCTGGACACGCTGGCGAGTGCTCGGGCATTCGTCGCAGAGACACGCGAGGAAGTGGCCCGCACGGGCACACTGCGCCGCGAGAGCGTCGAGGCCCTGTGTACCCACTGGCTCGCCACGCACCGTCGAGCCCGGCAGGTGACCCGCGAGGGATACGAGTACGCGCTACAGCCCGTGATTCGGCGCATCGGCACGCGCATCGCCCGCGAGGTCACGGTGAGCGAGATTCGTGAACTCGTGGGGTGGCTGGAGCACCACGGCGGTAAGCCGTCCAAGGCTCACCCCGAGGGAACCCCACTCGGTCCCCGATCCGTGCGGCTTGCGCTGACGGCGCTTGCAATGGCGTTCGACACGCTGGACACGGCAGAGAATCCAGTGAGGCACCGCACGGTGCAGTTGCCACCGATGCCAACGAAGGTAGGCCAAGACCTCCAGCATTGGAACGCGGCCGACTTGCTGCGCTTCCGAGACCACGCCGACACGGACGAACTGGCCGGGGCATGGCGGCTGACACTGGCGGGGCTCACTCGTGCGGACGTGATGGGCCTCCGCTGGAGTGACGTGGACCTAGAGGCGGGCACGGCCACCGTGCGTCAGGGGCGCGTGGTGGTCCACACGGGCGAGAGCCGGGACCACGTGGGCACTCCCAAGACGCTCCAGCGCCGCCGCATGGTTCCCGTGGAGGCAGCACACCCCGGCACCGTGGCCCTTCTTCGGGCGCTCAAGGCTCGGCAGGCTGAGCACCGCCTACGGGCTGGAGCAGCGTGGCACGATTCCGGTTTCGTAGTGGTCAATGAGTTGGGCCAACCCCTCCGGCCCGAGGTGTACTCGGATCGGTTCAAGCGGCTGTGCAAGGCGGCGCGGGTGCCGGTAATCCGGCTCCACTCGGTCAGGCACTCGCTGGCATTCTGGCTCCACTCGCTCGGTGTGACTCCCGCAGATGCCGCCGCGCTACTCGGCCACACCGTGCAGGTTCACCTCTCCACGTACCTCCCCGAGTCCGGGGCGTCAGGCATTGCTCGTGCCACGGATGCACTCGGGCGGGCCATGCGGACGAAAGTAGCGGCGGGGTCGTAATCGCCGCTGGTTTCGTCGCCGTGTGAGAGCCCCTGTGAGAGGCAACGAGAAAGGCCCCTGCCGTGTCGTAATCGGCAGGGGCCTTTCGTCGTATATCCGCAGGTCAGAGGCCTGTTTCTGATCTTGGATTCTGTCGGGCTGGCGGGATTTGAACCCACGACCCCTTGACCCCCAGAGCCGCAATGT
>JAUNRP010000243.1 GCA_030544165.1 bacterium | reverse complement strand
CCAGGTTCGGACTCGGCAACTGGCTCTGGTTCGGGCTCGGCGGCGGACTCTGGCTCAGGCCCAGGCTCGGACTCGCCGCCCGGTGCGGGGACACCGTCCACGGCGAGCTCGGTGGGCACCTCGGCCGGCGTGACGTTGACCTCCATCACTCCGCCCAGCGTGAGATCGTCCGGGACGGCTGCCCACGCGGCGCCGGGAATGATGCCCACGCCCACCGCCGCCGTCGCCAATCCAACGGCGAGGCGCCGCGCAACGGGCGCCCCCCAACGGGAGATTCCCAACCCGCGGCGGGTGGCGGCAGCGAGAACCAGGGCCGCCCCGGTGCACGCGTACCACCCAGCCAGTACGGCACCGAGCATGACAACGCAGAGTGCCACCACGTCGTCGACGCGCCAGAGTCCCACCGACCCCACGAGGTCCCACGCGCGCTGCGCGAGGAGGGCTGCGGCGGGGGCGGCAACGAGGGTGAGGCCGAGGCCGGCCAGTCCGCGACTCGCCACGCCGTTGCTGACACCCCCACTGCGGGGCGTTCCGGTGCCCCCGCTCCCGGGCACGCGGCCCTCGTCCCGGCTGGTAGCCGGCGCGAGAGTGCGCCGCTCCAGATTCCGCCGAACCATCACATGGCCCATACCTACCCCCTCAATAATGCTGTTTGATGCAATTTGATATCGATAGACTGCCAATGATGATGGATCGTGTCCAGAGGATCTCGGTGATTGTGGAGAGCGATCTCATGACCGCCGTGTTCCCGGCTCGCTACCGTTGACCCATGCGGGGGGATGAGCGGTGGGAGCGGCTGTTCGAGGAACTCGCGGGCCACGAGGAGCCGGCGTGGGATGAGGCGGATCTCGCGGAACTGATCGTGGCCGAACGCGTGGGTGTGCGGCTGGTCGAGCGGCTGGTGGGCGTGCTGGGAGCACCGATCAGCCTCACCACCACCGGAGGGCGGGCCCTCAGCGGACGGCTCGCGGGCCTGGCGGACACGTGGCTGGTGCTCTCTGAGGAGAGCGCCGAGCACCTGGTGGTGGTGGCGGGCATTGCCACCGTGGGCCCGCTCGGCCCGCCCCGCCCGGGCTCACGCGCGATGCCGCTGGGGATGGCGCTCCGCCGGATCGCCACACGGGGCGCGCACGTGGTGGTGGACTGCGGGGTGGAGGTGCGCGGGCACATCGTGGCCGTGGGCGCCGATCACCTGGAGGTACGTGGCGAGGGCGGCAGCGTGACAGCCGTCCCGACCGCGGCGCTCACCTCGGTCCGCTGCGCCCCCGGCACGTTCGAGTGAGGGGGGCGGGGACGTACCTCAGTGGGAGAGTGTGCCGCGCGCGGCCTGGGAGATCCGCTCTTCGTTCTCCCTGAACTTCTGGGCGATGTACTCCTCGACGTCCACGATGGCCACCCGCCACTGGTTGCGGCCACCTACCTGGATGGCGGGGAGTTCGCCCGAGAGCACCATCGCGCGTGCCTGGGAACCGGAGATTCCCAACCACTCGGCCACATCGGCCAGTCCGATGAATCGTTGCTCCATGCGGCAATTCTCCCACGCGGGAGCACATTTCCGGCCGAGCGCACTTCGCCTGTGGATAACCATTCTCAGCCGGGGTGCGCCATGGCAGTCTGTAGCCACGGAGAGGAGCAGGGGTGGCACCGGAACTTGCGGGAAGGATTCGCAGGCCCTCGTGGAGGGACCCGCGCCTGGGAATCGGAATCGTCCTCGTGGCACTGAGTGTTGCGCTCGGGACGTGGGCGGTGGCGAACGCGGGAAAGACCGTCCCGGTGTGGTCGGTCAGTAGGACCGTGACGCCGGGTGAGGTGCTCCAGCCCGCATTGGTTGCCGTTGATGTCTCGCCGAATCTGGAGGGAAGCTACCTCTCGGCGATCGAGGCACCCGCGGGGGTCAGTGACCGCGTGATCCACGCGGGGGAGCTCGTGCCCGCCTCCGCGGTGGTGGATCCGGCGGCCCTGGACATCCGGACCGTGGTGGTGGCGGTGGACGCCCAGCTCTCGCCCGCGGTGGTGGCGGGATCGCGGGTGGACCTCTGGCTGAGTCCCGAGAGCGGTGAGCCTGCGCAGCAGGTCCTGGAGGACCTGGTGGTCCGGGCGCTCGTGGAGCAGGCGGGCGCCCTCACCACGCGGGCCACCTCGGTGGAGCTCGTGCTCACGGAGGCACAGGTGGGCACCGTGATCACCGCGATGAACGAGGGCGGGAACATGGTGATCGTGCCCCGGGTGGTGGACTAGTGGACACACCGGTCCTGCTCGCGGTCTCCGGGCCGGCCGAGCCGGGGATCGTGCGGGCGGTCTCCACGGCGGCGGGCCTCACCGTGGCGCGGCGCTGCGCGGACGTGACCGAGCTGCTCGCGGTGGCTGCCACCGGGCGGGGTGCGCTCGCGGTGGTCTCCGCCTCCCACCTCGGGATCGATCGGGAGGTGGTGGAGCGCCTCCACCGCGCCGGCGTGGACGTGGTGGGGATCGCCAGCCCGGAGGACGTGGGACGGGTGGGGGCGCTCGGATGCGACGCCGTGGTGGAGTCCGCCGCAGGCGCCGAGGCCGTGGTGGACGCGCTCCAGCGGCTGCGCAGTTCCGCCTCCACGCGCCTGGGCGAGGATGAGGACGAAGGCCAGCCACAACGCAACCCCCGCCGTCGGGGGAAGAGCGGGGACGAGGGGGCGGAGGAGCGAGCGGGCGGGCAGATCGTGACCGTGTGGGGCACCACCGGATCGCCGGGGCGGACGGTTGTGGCGGCCAACCTGGCCAGGGTGCTCGCCGAGTCCGGGACGGTGTGCGTGGTGGACGCGGACACGCGTTCGCCCTCCCTCACGCAGGTGCTCGGGATCGTGGAGGACTCCTCCGGGGTGGCGGCCGCCTCGCGTGCGGCGGCGAACGGACGGTTGGACCGGATCGCGCTGGACAGGGCGGCCCGATCGGTGGGAGAGGTGGTGGTACTCACCGGCCTGACCAGGCCCGATCGGTGGCGGGAGGTCCCGGCTTCCGCGCTCACCGTGGTGCTCGGACGCTGCCGCGAGGCGTTCGACTGGACGGTGGTAGACGTGGCCGGTGGCTGGGAGGACGAACCCGGTGACACGTTCGGCCTGGCGCGCGACGGCGCCCGCGAGGCGGCCGTGGGGGAGGCGGACGTGCTCGTCACCGTGGGCGCCGCCGATCCGGTGGGGATCTGGCGGCTGGTGGAACTGCTCTCCACCCGCCCGCGCACCACGGCGAGGGACGTGGTGGTGGTCAACAAATCCCGCTCCGGCGTCACCGGGCCCTCGCCGCAGCACGCGGTGAAGGAGGCCCTCGCCCGGTTCGCGGGGGTGGGGGATGCGCTGGTGGTGCCCTATGACCGCGCCGCGATGGACACGGCGTTGCTGCGCGGCGCGTTCCTGCCGGATGTGGCTCCTGATTCCGCCGCGCTGGGTGCGATCCGGGTGGTGGCCTC
>JAUNRP010000242.1 GCA_030544165.1 bacterium | reverse complement strand
GGATCGTTCGGGGTGGACTTCACCGATCACATGGCGCGGGCGTACTTCACGCGCGGCCAGGGCTGGCACAGCCACGAGGTGGTGGAGTACGGGGCGCTCACGCTCACGCCCTCGTCCTCGGTGCTGCACTACGGGCAGGAGATCTTCGAGGGGCTGAAGGCGTACCGGCACGCGGACGGCTCGGTGTGGACCTTCCGGCCGGAGCAGAACGCGCTGCGGCAGAACCGATCGGCCCGGCGGATGTCACTGCCGGAGCTGCCGGTGGAGGACTTCGTGGGGGCGGTCGCGGCACTGGTGCAGGCGGACGAGGCGTGGGTGCCGGGCACTCCGGGATCCTCGCTGTACCTCCGGCCGTTCGCGTTCGCCTCCGAGCACTTCCTCGGGGTGCGGGCCGCCAACGAGGTGACGTTCCTGGTGGTGGCCTCCCCGGTGGGGCCCTACTTCGTGAACGGATTCCAACCGGTGAGCATCTGGGTCACGCGCGAGTACCACCGCAGCGGACCCGGCGGCACGGGCGCGGCGAAGACCGCGGGGAACTACGCGTCCTCCCTGCTGCCGAAGGCGCTGGCCAAGGAGGAGGGCTTCGACGAGGTCCTCTTCCTGGACGCGGCCACGAACACCCTGGTGGAGGAGCTGGGTGGCATGAACCTGATGGCGGTACGTGCGGACGGGACTGTGGTGACGCCGTCGTTGGAGCACGAGACGATCCTGCCCGGGATCACGCGCGCCTCCCTGATCCAGCTCCTGGCGGACCGGGGCGTGGTGGTGGAGGAGGTGGATCTGCCGCTGGCCGCGCTTGTTGCCGGGATCGAGTCCGGCGAGGTGACGGAGGTGTTCGCGTGCGGGACGGCCGCTGTGATCACGCCGATCGGCAGGTTGGCCTCGGACGATTTCGATGTGAGGGTGGCGGACGGCACGCCCGGCGAGCTGACCCGCAGCCTCTTCGAGGAGCTCACGGGGATCCAGTACGGGACGCGCGAGGACACACACGGGTGGATGTACCGGCTCGTGTGAGCTGGTGGCGCCGAGGAGGGAAGCAGCATGGAGCGGATCGAGGTCTACGACACCACCCTGCGTGACGGTGCGCAGCAGGAGGGGATGAACCTCTCGGTGGCGGACAAGCACGCGATCGCACGCCTGCTGGACCAGCTCGGGATGCACGTGGTGGAGGGCGGCTGGCCGGGGGCGGTGCCGCGGGACACGCAGTTCTTCGCGGAGGCGCGGGACCGCTCGCCGCTCTCGCGGGCGCGATTGGCGGCCTTCGGTGCCACCCGCAAGGCCGGGGTGAAGGTGGAGGAGGACCCCCAAGTGCGGGCGCTCCTCGATTCCGGGGCGCCGATCGTGACGCTGGTGGCCAAATCGGACATCCGCCATGTGGAGCGGGCGCTGCGCACAGATGGCGAGGAGAACCTCGCCATGGTGCGGGACACGATCGCCTTCCTGGTGGGGGAGGGGCGCGAGGTGATTCTGGACGCCGAGCACTGTTTCGATGGATACCGGTTCGATCCCGCGTACACGCGTTCTGTTCTGTCGGCTGCCGCCGAGGCGGGCGCGCGCACCCTGGTCATGTGTGACACGAACGGCGGGATGCTGCCGCAGTGGATTGGCGAGATCGTCACGGAGGTGATGGAGCTCGGGGCGCCGCTCGGGATCCACGCGCACAATGACACGGGCTGCGCGGTGGCCAACACGATTGCGGCGGTGGAGGCCGGGGCCCGCCACATTCAGGGCACGGTGAACGGCTACGGGGAGCGGACCGGGAACGCGGACCTGTTGACCTGCGTGGCCAACCTCCAGCTCAAGCTCGGCTACGACTGCATGGGTGAGGACCTGATGCAGGCGGCCTCGATCGCGCATCAGATCTCCGAGGTCACCAACATCTCGCCGTTCGCGCGGCAGCCATACGTGGGGGCATCGGCGTTCGCGCACAAGGCGGGACTGCACGCTTCGGCCATCCGCGTGGACCCGGACCTCTACCAGCACATCGAGCCCAAGGTGGTGGGCAACGATATGCGGATGCTGGTCTCGGACATGGCCGGCCGCGCCTCGATCGAGCTCAAGGCGCGCGAGCTGGGCGTCAACGTCTCGGGGCGTTCGGACGTGGTGGCGGCCGTGACCCAGAAGGTCAAGGACGCCGAGGCCCTCGGCTACACCTACGACGCGGCGGACGCCTCGTTCGAGCTACTGCTCCGCGAGGAGCTCGAGGGCGGGCGGCCCACCTTCTTCGATGTGGAGTCCTGGCGGGCTCAGATCCAGGACCACAATGGGTCCGTGCCGGGCGGGGGGACCGCGGAGGCCACCGTCAAGATCCACACCCCCTCCGGGCGGATCGTGCGCACCGGGGAGGGAAACGGGCCGGTCAACGCGCTGGACAAGGCGCTGCGCGAGGCGCTCCTGCCCGCCTATCCGCACATCGCGGAGTTCGAACTGATCGACTTCAAGGTGCGCATCCTCGATTCCGAGCAGGGCACGGATGCGATCATCCGCGTGCTGATCGAGACCACCGACGGAGTGCGGTCCTGGTCCACGGTGGGCGTGGGCTCGGACGTGGTGGCCGCCTCCTGGGAGGCACTCGTGGACGCGATCACGTGGGGCCTGCTGCACCACGAGATGGTGCACAGCTAGTGGTTCGGAACCGCTAGCAGCGCCCTGCGCAGCTCCCTCCGAGTTCCTCGTACTCGGAATCGGTTGGAGAGTGAAAGTTCAGCACCGTGCAGGACCGGCTGTCACCCGCCTCGCACCGCTGATAGATGGTGTCCAGGAACGGGGAGTCTCCAGGTTGCATGGGAGGCTCCGCCGCGCAGGATCCCTCCGTCCGCTCGCTGTGTCCGCCGCAGTCGAGGGCGATGGCCTCCTGGTCCGATCCGGTGGCAACCCAGAGGAACAGCTTGTCGCAGGCGTACATGTCTCCTGCCTCGCAGCTCTCAAGCGCCAGTTCGCCGTCCGTCGGGATCAACGGCGGGTTCAGGATCCACACCGCTTCCGCCCCGGTCTCGGCCTCCCCGCAGAAGAACTCGGTGCGGCCGCGACCACCGCAGGTGTCCCCGAACTCCTCGTACTCGGAACCACGCGGGGTGCTCTGGTACAGGACATCGCAGACGCGGTTGTCGCCCGCCTCGCACTGTTCGTAGAGGCGATCGAGGAAGGGGGAATCGCCCACGGTCATGGGTTCGTCTGTGGAGCAGTTTCTCCCGGACTCCGAGGCGGTCCCGCCGCAACTCTCAGCGATGGCCGCGGTGCCTGTGCCGCCATAGACCCAGTGGGTGATCGTGTCGCACGCCCACAGGTCACCGGCCTGGCAGGTATCGACTGCGAACTGGGCCTCGTCCATCGTCACCGGGAGCGAGAAGCTCCAATCCTCCGGCGCTGGAGGTGGCGCTACCTGACTGGACTCGCCGGTGCCGGCCGCCTCGAAGGTCTCGGCATCCCCGGAGGGCTCGC
>JAUNRP010000241.1 GCA_030544165.1 bacterium | reverse complement strand
GCTCGATCCGCGGCGTCCGGATGCGGCCCGGCAGCACCGCGTTCACGGTCACACCATCCGCCGCCACCTCCGCGGCGAGGGTCTTGAGGTAGGCCGCCACCGCGGAACGTCCCGCGCTGGAGCCCACGAGGTTGGGGGAGGGCGCCTGAACCGCGGAGGAGCCGATCAACACGATCCGCCCCCATCCGCGCTCCCTCATCCCGGGAAGGAACGCCCGAACCAGATCAACGTGCGGAACAAGGAGCCGGTCAGAGGCGTCCCGCGCGAGCTCTACTGTGAAGTCCGCCGCCAACCCCGGTACCGGGCCGGGACCGTTCAGGACAAGGATGTCCACCCCACCGAGCTCACGCCCGATCGCCTCGATCACACCCGCCCGCCCGTCCGAGTCCGTGATGTCGCCCGGAATCGCGATCGAGCCGGGGAGCGCCGCCACCGCCTCATCAACCGATGCCGCCGTGCGGCCGTTGATGCCCACGCGGGCGCCGTCGGCAGCGAGGGCGGCGGCGGAGGCTCGCCCCAGGCCAGAGGTGGAAGCCGCAACGAACGCACTCTTGCCAGTAATTCCCAGGTCCATGGATCCAGCCTACGGCGGCGCCCCACAGGCCCGCTGCCCGGAGACACGGCCACCGCCAACACCACTACCGCCAGTAGGCTGCCATCGCCTCCAACCCATCCCGCGCGGCCACCGCGCGCCCCATCGCCGCCGTGAAAGATCGCGGGTCCGCCCCCATCGCGCGGAACCCGTGGGCGCGGATCACCTCCACGGCCGCCACATAGTCTTGGAGCTCCCCCAGGTGGTCCTGCAGCGCCTTGAACCCGGCGGTGGCCGCCACCCGCTGCTCCCGCGCCACCCCGGCGGGCCACAGGCCGGCCGTCAGCTCCGTCACGTACCGCATCTTCTTGGCGGCGATCCGCACCCGGTGGCGCTTCGTATCGCTCAGCCCCGGAAGGCCCTCCCACCGCGCGGTCAACTCCCACCACCAGGCATCCAACCCGTGCCCCACCACGAGGCGCGCGCTTTCCCCGGCAGCGCTCC
The DNA here is from genome assembly GCA_030544165.1 of bacterium. GTDB lineage: Bacteria > Actinomycetota > Actinomycetes > Actinomycetales > Actinomycetaceae > JAAZBW01. Next base: position 2,411 of record JAUNRP010000241.1, on the reverse strand, counting down.
CCCGGCGCCACCTCCCGGTCTGCGCCGCCTCCTCCAGGCGCTCCAACTCTGCCGCCCACTCCCCTGAGGCCAACCGTTCCTCCGCATCGGCGGCCGTCTCCCCCCGCCGCCGCACCAGCGAGGCCCGCAATCCCACACGGTCAGCAGGGACCACCGGCGCCGCCGACTCGTCCACCGCGGCGATCAACACATCCAGATCGCGCACCTCCCCGAACGGTGCCGCAAGCTCCCGCAGCCGCGAGTTCGCCCCCGCGATCGCCTCGTCCCCCCGCGAGAGCGGCCGCATGAAGGAACACAGGGCGCGCGTCTTCCGCACGGAGATCCGCAACTGGTGCAACGCCTCCTCATCGTGCGTCTCCGCGAACCACTCCGCGTTCTCCCGCACGAGCCCTGCCAACGCCTCCAGCAGGTCCCCCAGGACCTCGCCCGCCCTCGCATCCCGTGGGACGACGACGCCCCCCACCTCCCGTCCTCGCCTCACCCTCATGTGCTCATCATCCCGCGAAAACCCAACCGTTCACCCACCCACCGTAGGGTGGTGACGGACGGAGGGATCGCCGTCGGGAATGGAGGAGGGCACAGTGGAGGCAGGAGAGATGCCGGAGCCGGCCCACGTGCTGACCGTGGCCCGCGAGGCCGCGCGGCAGGTGGCGGCCTACCACCGGGCGGTCACCCGGACCGAGGTGGCGCGGGAGCACAAGCTGGACCAGCACGACATCGTCACGCAGCACGATCGGCGTTCGGAGGAGATCGCCACCGCCGCCCTGCGGGAGGCGTTCCCGGACTGCCGAATCGTGGGCGAGGAGTTCGGCGTCCAGCCGGGCGAGGGCGAGGGTGAGGGCCTCACCTTCTTCATCGATCCGATCGACGGCACCTCGAACTTCGTTGCCGGCATGCCGCTCTTCTCCGTCTCCATCGGCGCCGCGATCGGGGGCGAGCTCGTGGCCGGGGTGGTCAACGCCGCCCAGCTCGGCCACGAGTTCTACGCCGCCAGAGGCCACGGGGCGTGGGTGGAATCGTTCGACACGGACGGCCCGGTGCGGCTCGGCGCCCCCGCCGAACGCGGGCACGAGCAGTGCGTGGTCCTCACCGGCTTCCCCAACGCCCGCGACATCCGCCGCTGGGGGCCCGCCGGGGAAGACGCGGCACGCGAGCTCCAACTGAACGTGATGGCCGTGCGGAACATCGGGAGCACCACCCTCGAGCTCGCGTTCGTGGCGGCCGGGTGGGTGGACGGATGCCTGGGCGCCACGGCTGGCCCCTGGGACCTGGCGGCAGGGTTCGCGCTGGTTCAGGAGGCCGGCGGTCGCCTCTCCCACGCCCCGCTCCTCTCGGAGGCGCCCGCACAAGCGATCTGGGACAACCCGGGCTACGCCGCCTCGGGTCCGGGGCGCGAACTCGAGATCCTGCACGCCACGCTCGCCGAGCTCGAGGATCTCGCGGTCGGCATGCGCCCCTGACCCACGGCCGCTCCCCGCTCGCCGCCCAGCCACCCGCAAACTACTCTCGAAACATGGGTCGCTGGAACGGAACGGTGGCGGCGGTGGCGGGCGCCGTCGTCGTCGGGCTGCTGGCAGGATGCGCGGGCGAGGGTGAGCCGAAGGAGCGGGTGACGTCAGAGGCAGCATTGCCGACGACGGACCCTCCAGTCGCGCCGGAACCCTCACCCAGCCCGGACGCGCCTGAGTCCGGGGCGCCGACGCCCACCACCCTCGAACCGCCGCCGGCCACCACCCCGCCTCCCACGCCCGTGATGGAGGTGGCGCAGCCGGAGGTGCCGCCCGAGGCGCAGACCAACGATGCCGAGGGGGCGCTCGCGTTCACGCAGTACGCGGTGGAGATGATGGGCTACTCGTACGCGATGGGCGAGGTGGAGCACTTCCTCGGGATCTCCCACCCGGACTGCGATTCGTGCAACCTGCAGATGGAGCAGGTCCAGGTATGGACGGACGATGGGTTCGTGCTGCTCGAGGGCTCCTTCCCCATCGAGACGGTCTATCAGGTGCGCGTGGCAGACACGGGAGTCGACTACCTGGTGGATCTGCGGCTCGCCCACACGAACCTGCTCTTCTACGCGGAGGAGTACCTGGAGGGCGCGGACTACCAGCATGTGGAGGAGTGGCAGCCGCAGGATCTCACCTATGTGGTCCAGTTCCTGGAGCCCGGCATGTGGCAGGTCCTCGGGATCTATGCGTTCGATCCGGCCACGGGGACCAACCCCTGACGGCTCGCGACCAGCGAGTGAGCATCAGCAGCACCCGCGGCGCCTTCTTAGGAATCCTCACCCGTCATTCAGTGTTCACTCACGGTTCACGATTACGCTGTGGACATGGGGAGAATCGATGAGCCGCGTGCCGCCTATACGCCGGTAGAGGACCCTGCGGAGGTCCCTGCTCAGGAGGACCCTGCGG
>JAUNRP010000240.1 GCA_030544165.1 bacterium | reverse complement strand
CCCTCGTACGGCTCCGGGGGGAGCGGCTCACTCGACCTGCGCACGAGCAACCCCCACCCGCCCGATGACCTCGAGGAGCCGCTCGCGCACCGGCGCGGATTCCGCCGCGAACTCCCGCTGCCGTGCCACGTATTCCGCCCGGCCTGCAGGCGTCTCGATCCGCACCGGTTCGAGGCCGAGTTCGGAGCAGTCGTAGGGGGAGGCCGCCATATCCAGGATCCGGATCCGCCGAGCCAGCTCGAACGCATCCAGCAGCAGTTCGCCCGGGCACGCGGGCCCCAACAGGAGCGCCGCCTTCAGTAGGTCCATGTTCGCGTGCAGGCACCCGGGTTGCTCGAATTCCGGCTGCGTCTCACGCGTGAGCGGCTGCGCATTCAGTGGCCGCGCGGCAGGGCTGTAGAACCGGAAGGCGTCGTAGTGGGTGCACTTCAGGTCCGCGGCCTCCACCGCCGCGTCGGTCCCCACCTGGCCGAGCCGCAACGGGAGCGGATGACGGTGCTCCCCTTGCCGGTACACCATCGCCCACTCGTGCCACCCGAAACAGGCAAAACGGGGCGCACGTCCCGCCGTCGCCTCCAGCAACGTCTCCAGCCTCCCGACGTCGGAGCCTCGGTCCCGTAGGTACGCCTCGGTGTCGAGGGTGAGGGCTCGCGTCTCCCCGTCGACGGCGGGCAACCACCGCGCCCAGCGAGCGGTGGTGCGCCAACCCAGGTCCCCGTCGTCGGGAATGGAGAAGCCGGCGCCGTGGTGCCAGCGGGTGAGGTGGCGGGGTTTGAGGGAGTAGTAGTCCCAGAGGAAATCCTCCACGGGATCGGTGAGGCGGCGTTCGGCGCGGTAGCGGCGGGGTGCGGTCAGTTCGGTGACGCGGGCGGTGTGGGCGGCCTCGCGTTCGCGCCAGTCGGTGAGGAGGATGGGGCGCGCCTCGGCCAAGGGTGTGGCGGTTGGCGCGCTGGTCATGGGGCAAGTGTAGGAAACTGGGGGCATGCAGATTGCGCGCTTCTCCCATGGGGAGTCCCCGGCCTATGGAGTGATCGACGACGGAGAGCTGGTGGTGCTCCGTTCGGATCCCCTGTTTGATTCCTACCAGACCACCGGCGAGCGGGTGCCGCTGGAGGAGGCGCGGCTGCTCTCGCCGATGATTCCGCGCTCGAAGGTGGTGGGGTACGGGTCCAACTACCGGGGCTCGGATGTGCCGGAGCGGCCGGAGGCGCCGCCCGTGTTCTTCAAGCCGAACACCTCCGTGATCGGGCCGGACGATCCGATCGTGCTGCCCGGGTATGCGGATTCGGTGAATGCCGAGGCCGAGCTGGCGGTGGTGATCGGGCGGCTGTGCAAGTTCGTGCCGGCGGAGAAGGTGGCGGACGTGGTGTTCGGCTACACGGTGGCGAACGATCTGGGGGTGGCGTCATCCCTTGCCGCGGGGCACTGGATCGAGGGCAAGGCGTGGGACACCTCCTGCCCGATCGGGCCGTGGATCGAGACGGACCTTTCTGGTGTTTCGGAGGGGCTGGCCGTACGCGGATACGTGGACGGCGAGGTGGCGGTGGCCGGGTCAACTGCCGATCTCTGGCGCGGGGTGGAGGAGTTGATCGCGGAGATCACCTCCGTGATGACGCTCCTGCCCGGAGACATCGTGCTGACCGGGACGCCGGGTGCGTTCTCGGTGGGCGAGGGCCAGCGGGTGGAGGTTGAGGTGGAGGGGATCGGGCGGTTCGGGAACCCGGTGGTGCGGAGGTAGGAGGTAGGTCGTATGGGTATGACGAACATCCGGGTGCGGACCGATGTCCGGGACCTGCTCAAGGCCCAGGCACGCGCTCGCGGCCGCACGCTTGGCGAACACCTGCAGGACCTCGCCGATCGGGAGAATCACCGTCAGCGAATGCAGGAGATGAAGGAAGCCATGCAGGCCAATCCGCCGGATCAGGAGTACTTCGCCGAGCTTGCGGAGTGGGAGGGCAGTTAGCTCTTCCTAGAGGCTGGCCGCCAGGGCGTCCAGCCGGGCGAGAGTGGACTCGCGGCCCAGGATCTCCATCGACTCGAACAGGGGCGGGCTCACCTTGGCCCCCGAGACGGCCACCCGTAGCGGGCCGAACGCGAAACGCGGCTTGATCCCCAGCCCCTCGACCAGGGCGAGGCGGAGGGCCTGCTCGATCTCCGTCGTCGTGAAATCGGGGAGTTCGGAGAGCGCGTCTCGGGCGGCAGAGAGGACTTGGGGTGCGTCCTCCTTGAGGGTGGCGCGGGCGTCCTCGGCGATCTCGAGGTCTGCATCCGGCGTGAGCAGGAACTGCACCATGGGGGCGGCGTCCGCGAGGGTGGTCAGGCGCTCCTTGATGATGGGGACGGCGGCGCGCAGCACCTCGGCGGCGCGGCCCTCGAGGGGATGGCCCGCGAAGTCCTGGTGCTCGAGGATGCGATCGGCGAGCTCGGCATCTGTTAGTTCGCGGATGTAGTGGCCGTTCAGCCAATCGAGCTTGGTCATGTCGAAGACGGGGCCCACGGTGTTGACGCGGGACCAGTCGAAGGCCGCGGTGAACTCCTCGAAGGTGGCCACCTCCTGGTCCTCGGTCACGGGCGGGTAGGCGAGGAGCTGGAGGAAGTTGCGCACCGCCTCCGGGAGGTAGCCGTTCTCGCGGAACCACGTGAGGCGGGCGGCGGGGTTCTTGCGCTTGGAGATCTTGGACTTGTCCGTGTTGCGCAGCAGCGGCATGTGGGCGAACTGTGGGGTCTCCCAGCCGAGCCAGCGGTAGAGCAGGAGGTGCTTGGGGGTGGAGGAGATCCACTCCTCGCCGCGGACCACGGTGGTGATGTCCATGAGGTGATCGTCCACCACCACGGCCAGGTGGTAGGTGGGGAAGCCGTCCGCCTTGAGGATCACCTGATCGTCCGGGAAGGGGGCCCGCACCTCGCCGCGCACTAGGTCCGGGAAGGTGATGGGGGCGTCCTCGGGCACGAACATGCGGACCACGGGGTTCTCGGAGAATCCCGGGAGCTCGGCGCGCTCCTCGCGGGACTTGCCGTGGCAGAGGCGGTCATAGCCGGTGGTGGCCTGCTTGGTGCGCTCCTGCTCCTTGCGCATCTCCGCGAGCCGCTCGGTGGAGCACCAGCAGTGATAGGCATGGCCGTCAGCGATCAGTTGGTCCACGAAGGGGCGGTAGGTGTCCAGGCGCTCGGACTGGCGGTAGGGCGCGAAGGGGCCGCCCACGTCCGGGCCCTCGTCATAGGTGAGGCCGAGCCAGTTGAGGGTGGAGTAGATCTGATCTTCGGAGCCTTGGACCAGCCGGTTCTGGTCCGTGTCCTCGATGCGCAGGATGAACTGGCCGCCGGTCTTCCGGGCCCAGGCGAGATCGAAGAGTGCCTGGTAGGCGGTGCCCACGTGGGGGTCACCGGTGGGGGAGGGGGCCACGCGGGTGCGGGCGGGGCGCTCGGGAGTGCCCGGGTGAGAGGGGGTGCCAGGGCGAGCG
>JAUNRP010000239.1 GCA_030544165.1 bacterium | reverse complement strand
ATCCACCGGCCGCCCGCTCCATAATCGAACCGTGCCACCCCGCATTCCCGACGACGCTGGCCGCGTTGCGCTCCACGCCTGCCTGGGCGCGTACTCGTCCGGGTCAGAACCCGCCCGGTCCGAGATGCTCACCGCGGTCCGGTGGACGCTCGGCCTGCTGGCCGATGCACACCCCGGCAGGAGCGTGGAGGTACGAGTGCCTCCCGCCGGCGCTGTCCAGGTGATCGAGGGGGTGCGCCACACGCGGGGAACCCCACCGAACGTGGTGGAGATGGATCCGCGCACCTGGCTGGAACTGGCCGCAGGTAGGCTGGGTTGGGCGGAGGCGCTGGGTGCCGGAAGGGTGAGAGCCTCCGGAACCCGCGCAGACCTCGGCAGCCACCTTCCCGTCACCGATCCGGAGGACCATTGAGTAGCGAGAGAAACGGCGAGCCGGAGAACGCTGCTCACGAGCAGGAGGCGCCCCAGGAGCAGGAGCACGAGCACGAGGCACCGGTGGCGCAGGCAGATGCCGTGCCCGCCCCCGGCCACGAGCACGCTCCCGAAGACGCACCCGCTCCCGAGCCCGTTCCCACCCCGGAACCCATCCAGGTCCGCCACCGCCGGGCCCCCCGGTACGGGAGGTTCGTGGCATTCGGGCTCCTCCTGTTCGGGGTGATCGCGTTCGTCATCGCGTTCATCACCCGCGGCTGGAGCGGGCTGGCCGCCTCGGACTCGTTCTGGCTCCTCATGCTCTACCTCGGCCCCGCCGGCATGCTGCTCGGGGCGCTCACCGCCTTCATCCTCGATCGCCGTTCCGCGGCGCGCATGGACCGCCAGACCATCCCCGAGACCCCCACAGGTACCCCACATGCCAACTCGTAGTTTCAAGGGAGCGGCCCCGCAGGAGCTCTACCCGCTGCTCGATTCCCTGCGAGACGAGCTCGAGATCTCCCCGGAGTTCAGCCCCGAGGCCGAGGAGCAGGCGGCCACGGCGGCCACCCGCACGTTCGACGCCCCGGACATGACCGAGATCCCGTTCGTCACCATCGATCCGCCCGGCGCGCGCGATCTCGATCAGGCCGTGCACATCGAACGCCACGGTGACGGCTTCCGGGTGCGCTACGCGATCGCCGCGATCGGCTGGTTCGTGCCCACGGGTTCCACCCTCGATGCCGAGGTGAGGGAGCGCGCGGTGACCGTCTACGGACCCTCCGGCTCCTACCCGCTCCACCCCCTCTCCCTCTCCGGCGGGGCGGCGTCGCTGCTCGCGGGGGAGGTCCGCCCCGCCTACGTCTGGACGTTCGAGCTCGACCCCGAAGGCGAGCCCACCGCCACCACGGTGGAGTTCGCCATGGTCCGCTCCCGCGCCCAACTCACCTACGAGCAGGTCCAGTCCGCCCTCGACGGCGGGCAGGGGCTTCCAGCGGACACCCCCTCTGACCTGCCTCACCTGCTCGCCGAGGTGGGCCGCCTCCGGATCGCGATCGAGGCGTCGCGGGGCGGGGTCTCCCTCAACATCCCCGATCAGGACGTGGTGCGCACCGAGGAGGACTACGAGCTGGCGTTCCGCGCCACCCTTCCCGTGGAGAGCTACAACGCCCAGATCTCACTCCTCACCGGGATCGAGGCGGCGCGGCTCATGCGGGAGGCCGGGGTGGGCATCTTCCGCACACTGCCGCGTGCGACGAAGCGGGACATCCGCCGGATGCGGCTGACCGCGAAGGCCCTCGGGATCGAGTGGCCGGGCCACTTCGGGTACCCCGAGTTCGTGCGCTCCCTGGATTCCTCCATCCCCGCGCACGCGGCCTTCATGGTCCAGGCCACCACCCTCTTCCGTGGTGCCGGCTACCTCGCCTTCACGGACGGGGCGCCCCACGATCGCATGGCCCACGGCGCCATCGCCTCCGAGTACGCCCATGTCACGGCGCCCCTGCGCCGACTCGTGGACCGCTACGGGCTCGAGGTCTGCCTCGCCCACTGTGAGGGGCGGGACGTCCCCGAGCAGATCCTGGTGGAGCTCCCCGAGATTCCGGAGATCATGGGGCGGGGCATCTCCCGGGCCAACCGGTACGAGAGGGGTGCGGTGGACCTGATCGAAGCCCTCATCCTGGAACCGCACGTCGGAGAGGACTTCGCCGGCGTCGTCGTGGACGCGGATGACAACGGCGAACGCGGCACGATCATGGTGGCCAACCCCGCGGCCCAGGCGCGCCTGACGGGAGACGAGCTCCCCCTGGGTGAGGCGGTGGAGGCCCGGCTCGCGGAGGCGGACCCTGAGACGCGTCGGGTCACCTTCGTCCTCGAACACTAGGATGGCGCGTGTGGCACGTGGCGGCGATGGACTCCTGACGCACGAGACCTTTCCCGGGGAGAGGGGCCCGCAGGACGCCTGCGGGGTGTTCGGCGTGTGGGCCTCCGAGGAGGAGGTCGCGCGGCTCACCTTCTTCGGCCTCTACGCCCTCCAGCACCGCGGCCAGGAATCCGCCGGAATCGCCACCTCTGACGGCCAGAAGATCATCGTCTACAAGGACATGGGCCTCGTCTCCCAGGTGTTCGACGACGAGACCCTCTCCTCCCTGACCGGCCACATCGCGCTGGGGCACTGCCGCTACGCCACCACGGGCCCGTCCACGTGGGAGAACGCCCAGCCCACGCTGGGGCCCACCTCGAGCGGCACCATCGCGCTCGCCCACAACGGCAACCTCACCAACACCCGCGAGCTCATGGCGTACGCGCGGGAGAAGTACGGCACGGACCTGCGCGGCGAGCTCGGGCGGGGGTCCTCCACCGATACCGCGGTGATGACCACCCTGCTGCGGGGCGACGAGTCCGAGCACTCGCCCTCCCTCGTCCAGGACGCGCTCAAGGTGCTCCCCATGCTGGATGGCGCGTTCTCGATCGCGTTCATGGACGAGACCACGCTCTATGCGGCGCGTGACCGGTTCGGACTGCGCCCGCTCGTGCTCGGCCGGCTCGCCTCCGGCTGGGCGGTGGCCTCCGAGACCGCGGCCCTGGACATCGTGGGCGCCACCTACGTGCGGGAGATCGAGCCGGGGGAGCTGCTCGTGATCAACGAGCTGGGCGTGGAGTCCCACCGGTTCGCGGAGGCCACGCCTGCCGGATGCATCTTCGAGTACGTCTACCTCGCACGGCCGGACACCACGATCGCCGGGCGCAACGTGAACGCCGCCCGCACTCAGATGGGCCGCGTGCTCGCCCGCGAGCACCCCGTGGACGCTGATCTGGTGATCCCCACGCCCGATTCCGGGACGCCGGCCGCCATCGGCTACGCCCAGGCCTCCGGCATCAAGTTCGCCCAGGGGCTCGTGAAGAACGCCTACGTGGGCCGCACCTTCATCCAGCCCAGCCAGACCATCCGGCAGCTCGGCATCCGCCTCAAGCTCAACCCCCTGCGGGAGGTGATCGCGGGCAAGCGGCTCGTGGTGGTGGACGACTCGATCGTCCGCGGCAACACCCAGCGCGCGCTCGTA